>NZ_QTZH01000005.1:0-97724 GCF_003462585.1 Ruminococcus sp. OM04-4AA
TGAAATGAAAGTATTACATAGTATTTTGTATACATGTATTCTTGTAGAAAAATGATTTTCATATAAAGGTTGGTTTGATATCACATGAAAAAATATAAACATATAACAAATTATGACCGTATACAGATTGAGGCTCTGATGAGAGCAGGACATAGCATTCGAGAAATAGCAGAGCAATTAGATAAGAACTATTCAACAATTTGGAGGGAATTACAAAAGGGGAAGTATGTACATAGAGATACCAATTGGATAGAAGAAGAACGTTACAGTTCTGATCTTGCACAAGAGATATGCGATAAAAATAAACTTGCCCATGGTAAGGGGTTGAAACTTGGAAAAGATTATAAATTTGTTGAATATATTGAACAGAAAATCTTGGAAGAAAAGAAATCTCTGCAGGTGGCTTTATATGATATCCGTCGTGAAAACTTGACTTTTGATACAGATGTGTGTCTGAGTACGCTGTATAATTATGTTCGATCGGGCATGTTCTACAATATAACAATGGCTGATATGCCAATGCCAAGAAGAAAGAAAAGAAAAAATCATAAGATAAAAAAGCAAAAACGGGCAAGTGTTGGAACGAGTATAGATCAACGTCCAGAAGAGATAAATAATAGGGAGACAATCGGACACTGGGAAATGGATAGTGTTGTAGGTCCTCAAGGAAAATCAAAAAAGACTTTCCTGGTTCTTACTGAAAGGAAAAGTCTGAAGGAAATTGTTGAGCCGTTAAAAGATCATACTTCAAATGAGGTGGTTCGTGCGTTGGATCGGTTGGAACGTGAGATGGGAGAGAAAAAGTTCAGAGAAACATTTAAGTCAATAACTGTGGATAATGGGGTGGAATTTAGTGATTTTGATGGGATAGAACGCTCAAGAAGAAATAAAAAGAAAAGAACTACAGTATATTATTGTCATGCATATCGTTCCTGTGAACGTGCCAGAAACGAAAATCAGAATCGTTTTATAAGACGCTTCTACCCGAAAGGAGTCAACTTTGACCATATAACCAGAAAAGAAGTGAAAGAAATCGAAACATGGATGAATGACTATGCCAGAAAAATGTTTGATGGAAAGACTGCAGGAGAAGTCTATAAAGCCTTTCGAGAAGAAAAAATGGAGGTTAGAATGGCATAAGATGAGAAACTGAATATTAGAAAGAGCCTTTAAACGAGCTGAAGTTTAAAGGCTTAGTTGACGTTGCAACAACTATGTAATTCAATACATTTTGAGATCTGGCACAGTAGAAAATCTGCATGATTTTAAAGGAAAATTGGATAAAATTAAAGAATTGAAAATTTTTTAAAAAATATATGCAGTAACACTTGACAAATGCGGTGCCGAGGCACATTCTTTGTTCTAGTTGCACAAAAGTTTATTGTTCTGTATAATGAGAAAGTACGAGTGGAGATCATAGTAGAATTAAGAAAGGGGCAGACAGAAGATGAGAGCGGTTATTTTATCATTAGATACAGGGGCATATAAAGCAAAAGCAGATGTGGCAGCGGCAGCATCACTCAAAAGAATGCTGGAGCAGGTTGGGATTGAAGTCCGGGCAGCAAAAGCATTTCCAGAGGATAAAGAAATGTTGAAAACAGTGCTCTGTAAGCTGGCAGATGCGGGAATGGCTGAACTGGTTCTGACAACCGGAGCAGTTGGATTCCTGGAGAAGCATTGTGCGCCGGATGCTGTGAGGGAGACAGCAGACCGTCTGCTTCCAGGTATTCCGGAAGCACTCAGGCTTATAATCTTCGTCATACAAAGAAAGTGATTCTGGATCGTTCAGAGGCTGGAATCAGAAAGAAGACATTGATGATCAATCTGCCGGAGAGTGCCAAGATGGCAAAGGAAGATCTGGAATATATACTTCCAGAAGTGGTACAGGTGGTAGATACTTTTTCATTAAGATAAAAACAGAAGGATGGAATAACAGGAGAGATTGAAAATGCTGGTAAAAATATATACAGATGGTGCAGCGCGCGGAAACCCGGACGGACCGGGCGGATATGGAACAGTGCTTGAGTATGTCGACACGAAGGGACAGCTTCATAAGAAGGAATTGTCCCAGGGATATGAGAAGACAACGAATAACAGAATGGAGCTAATGGCTGTAATTGCAGGTCTGGAGGCTTTAAACCGTTCCTGTGAAGTAGAAGTCTATTCGGATTCACAATATGTTGTAAATGCGTTTAACCAGCACTGGGTAGACGGCTGGATCAAGAAGGGATGGAAACGCGGGAAGAATGAACCGGTGAAGAATGTAGACCTTTGGAAACGTCTGTTAGAAGCAAAGCAGAAACATAGCGTAACATTTCACTGGGTAAAGGGGCATGATGGACATCCGCAGAATGAAAGATGCGATGAGCTTGCGACAACTGCAGCAGATGGAACAAATCTTATCGTAGATGAAGGGCTGTAAGAATTCGAAAATGATGAGTGAACAGTAACTTGATTAATAAAAATCAAGAAGAAAATCTTGAAAACAGTGGACAACAGAGAGATTTCTTAGTATAATTGAAAACTGTGTTGAGTAAGACAGACAATCGCGGCTGCAAGTGCCGAAAGGCCGCAGGTGAGGAAAGTCCGGGCTTCATAGGGCAGGATGCCGGATAACGTCCGGTGGAGGTGACTCCCAGGCCAGTGCAACAGAAATAAACCGCCTGTGCATTTTGTGCAGGTAAGGGTGGAAAGGCAGTGTAAGAGACTACCGCCTTGCTGGTAACAGGAAGGGCACATGTAAACCCCATCCGAAGCAAGACCGAATATAAGCAATGTGGCTGCCCGTCACGCTTAAGGTGGGTCGCTTGAGCGCAGCGGTAACGCGGCGCCTAGATAGATGATTGTTCAACGACATAACCCGGCTTATCGTTTTGCTCAATCAATGGAGGGAGTTTCTGTTTAGAAACTCCTTTTGTATTTTAGTTATTAATAATGCGGAAGAAGTCATTTGAGATAGATTCTTTTGCAAGAGACAGACAACGGAGGAATTAAGACATGGGAATGAAAATTAATGCAGAATTACCATTACCTGCAAACCTGAAGGCGGAATACCCGCTTCCGAAAGAACTGGCAGAGATCAAGAAGAAACGTGATGCGGAGATTCGGGAGATTTTTGAAGGAAAATCCGATAAATTTGTTGTTATCGTGGGACCATGTTCCGCAGACAATGAAGATTCTGTGTGCGACTATGTGAATCGTCTTGCAAAAGTGAACGAGAAGGTATCAGACCGTCTGATGATCATTCCTCGTATTTATACAAACAAACCACGTACAACAGGAGAAGGATATAAGGGAATGCTCCATCAGCCGGATCCGGATCAGGCTCCAAACCTTCTTGAGGGTATCATTGCAATCCGCAGAATGCATATCCGCGCGATCAAAGAGACAGGACTGACATCCGCAGACGAGATGCTTTATCCGGAGAACAGAAGCTATCTTGACGATATCCTTTCTTATGAGGCAATCGGTGCCCGTTCGGTAGAGAACCAGCAGCACCGTCTGACAGCCAGTGGAATGGACATTCCGGTTGGTATGAAGAACCCGACCAGTGGAGACTTTTCAGTTATGATGAACTCCGTAATTGCTGCTCAGAACTCTCATAACTTCATTTACAGAGGAATGGATGTTACAACAGAAGGAAATGATCTTGCACATGTAATTCTTCGTGGTGGTGTTGACAAATATGGAACCTGTATTCCGAACTACCATTATGAGGATCTTGTCCGTTTGGTAGATGTTTATGCGAAGAAAGACCTGAAAAACCCGGCAGCGATCATTGATGCGAACCATTCCAACTCCAATAAGCAGTTCAAAGAACAAATTCGTATTGTCAGCGAAATTCTTCACAGCAGAAGATACAATGATGATGTGAAGAAGATGGTCAAGGGAGTTATGATCGAGAGTTACATTGAAGAAGGAAATCAGAAGATCTGCGATCATATGACTTACGGAAAATCTATTACAGATCCATGTCTGGGATGGGAAGATACAGAGAAGCTGATTTACAAAATTGCAGAAGAGTGTTAAATTTATAAGAGCCAGGATAGATACCACATATGGTAACTGTTCTGGCTCTTATATTAGATGTGGGAGTCAATCCCACATCTGATATAGATAGATAAACGATGGATTATCTGCGGCTATATTTTTCCTCGCAGTACTGGCATCTGTATACCTGATTCTCTTCATCAGTCAGTACAAATACATGATCAAGTCCCTGCTCGATTGATGTGATACATCTTGGGTTCTTGCAGCGGATCACATTTTTGATCTTCTTAGGAAGAGTCAGAGGTTTCTTGGAGATGATCTCTCCGTTTTCAATAATATTTACAGTAATGTTGTGATCGATGAATCCGAGAATATCAAGATCCATGAAATCGATCGGGCATTCAATCTTCATGATATCTTTTTTGCCCATTTTATTACTTTTTGCATTTTTGATGATGGCAACACAGCAGTCTAATTTATCCAGGTGAAGGTATTTATAAATCTCCATGCTTTTGCCGGCTTCAATGTGGTCAAGAACGAATCCTTCAGAGATGCGTCCTACAGTTAATGTATTTTCTAACATTTTGTTACCCCTTTCGTACTATGAAATATGATTATATTAGTCAACGTGAATATCCAAAAGTGTAAGGATCAGAGCCATACGCACATATACTCCGTACTGAACCTGACGGAAATAAGCAGCACGTGGATCGTCATCAACGTCAACAGAGATTTCATTTACACGCGGAAGCGGATGAAGAATATACATATCTTCCGGAGCGAGTTTCATTTTCTCCTTGTCGAGAATGTAGAAGTCTTTCATACGTACATAGTCCTCTTCGTTGAAGAAACGTTCTTTCTGAACACGTGTCATGTACAGAATATCAAGTTTTGGCATTGCTTCTTCCAGACGTACAACTTCTTCGTAAGGAATGTTCATCTTGTCAAGTACATCATGACGGATGTATTCCGGAAGTCTTAATTCTTCTGGAGAGATCAGCACAAAACGGATGCCTGTGTATCTCACGAGTGCTGTGATCAGTGAGTGAACAGTACGACCGAATTTTAAGTCACCACACAGACCGATTGTCATGTTGTCAAGTCTTCCTTTTACGTTAAGGATTGTGAGAAGGTCTGTCAGTGTCTGTGTCGGGTGCTGGTGTCCACCGTCTCCTGCGTTGATCACCGGAATTTTAGAATGCTGGCAGGCAACCATCGGAGCACCTTCTTTTGGGTGTCTCATTGCACAGATATCTGCGTAGCAGGAGATTGTACGGATTGTATCAGATACACTTTCTCCTTTTGAAGCAGAACTGGAGCTTGCGGAAGAGAATCCCATAACGCTTCCTCCAAGGTTCAGCATTGCGGCTTCATGGCTTAAACGTGTACGAGTACTTGGCTCATAGAATAAAGTCGCAAGTTTCTTTCCGTCGCAGGCATGTGCGTATTTGTCAGGATGTGCCTCAATATCCTGCGCAAGTTTCAACAGTTCGTCCAGTTCTTCCACTGAGAAGTCCAGTGGGCTCATTAAATGTCTCATAAGTAACCTCCTTGTGTGATTGAATCACATTATTTATATTCTAGTAGATCAGTAACGGCTTTTCTCTTAGGTGCTTGCGGATCATCATCCGGCCAGCCGACTGCAATCAGAGCTGCCAGTTCCCTCTCTGGCGGAATCTCTAAAAGTTCTGTAATTTTTTCTTCATCAAAGATGCCCATGATCACAGTACCAAGTCCCTGTTCTTTTGCAGCAAGACAGAAAGACTGGCAGGCAACACCAACGTCAAACATCTGCCATCTGTCCCCCTTTTTTGTGCTGTAGGATCCGTCACGTTCAAAACCGGATCTGCTTTTGATAAAAGTAACAGCAACCAGCATAGGAATTTGACGGATAATATTAGAATTGTAAACAGGGGTATAATCATCAGCGATCTTTTTGAGAATAGAGGGGTCTTCAATTGCAATATAACGAGTGATCTGTGTGTTTTTCCAAGACGGAGAATAGGAAGCAATAGAAATAATAGAATCAATAATAGAATGATCAATATGATCAGGTTTATATTTTCTTATGCTTCTGCGCATCTTGATACAATCAGAAACGTTCATTTGTATACCTCCCAATGTTTTTTCGAGACGCTTGAATCAGATAAAACCGATTGTTCTCGTATTCCATACTATGATATACTAAAACGAGAAGATTTTCAACAGGAAAATAAACTTTTTTCAAAGGATAGATTTTGTGGAAAAAATGTATTATACTTGGTACTGTTCATGCAGTGTTTTTACTATATTAATTGTGTTACAAATCAGTATAAAAGAGATGCAGTATGGATGGAGTTTTTTAGTAAGGAGAAGTTAGGATGGCAACACTTGAAGAACTGAGAGTAGAGCTCGACAAGATAGATAACCAGATGGTAGAACTTTATCAGAAGAGAATGAATGTCTGCCGTGAAGTTGGAGATTATAAGGTGAAAGCCGGACGTAAAGTGTATGACCGGCAGCGGGAGCAGGAGAAACTTGCAGATGTGGCATCAAAGGTTGACAATGATTTTGATAAGAACGGAGTTCGTGAATTATATACGCAGCTGATGTCTATGAGCAGAAAACTGCAGTATCAGAAGCTCGTAGAAGCAGGAGCACTTGGAAGGCTTCCTTTTATTCAGATTGATTCTCTTGAGAAGGATACTGCCAGAGTTGTGTTCCAGGGAACAGAAGGTGCTTACGGAGAAGCAGCAATGCATCAGTTCTTTGGAGAAGATGTGAATTGCTTTCATGTAAGAACATTCCGTGATGCAATGACTGCGATTGAAGAAGGTGCTGCGGATTATGCGGTTCTTCCGATTGAAAATTCATCTGCAGGTCCGGTGAACGAGATGTATGATCTTCTGGATGAATTTGAGAATTATATTGTTGCTGAGACGATCCTTCCGGTAGTGCATACTTTGTCAGGACTTCCGGGAACAACACTTACAGATATCAAACGTGTTTATTCGAAAGCAGAAGCCCTTATGCAGACGACTGGGTTTTTGAATGACCATGCAGACTGGCAGCAGATCAGTGTAGTCAATACGGCAATCGCTGCGCAGAAAGTAGTAAAAGATGGCGATAAGGCACAGGCAGCTGTATGTAGTGCCTATGCGGCGAAGATTCATGGGTTGGAAGTTCTTGCAGATAATATAAATGACGAGCCGGATAACTGTACACGCTTTATCGTGGTGACAAATCAGAAGGTTTATCTGAAGCATGCGTCAAAGATCAGTATTGAATTCGAACTTCCGCATCAGAGTGGGGCTCAGAGTGGTTCTCTTTATGATCTTCTGTCACATTTTGTATACAATAATATAAATATGACAAAGATTGAATCAAGACCTGTGAAAGGAAAACAGTGGGAATATCGTTTCTTTGTAGATTTTGATGGAAGTCTGGAGGATGCAGCAGTGAAGAATGCATTGCGTGGACTGAGAGAAGAAGCAACGAATTTGAGAATTCTTGGAAATTACTAGATATTAGAATAGATAGAAAAACAGAATACAGAGCAGGTGGAGCGAAAGCTCCGGAGGGATTTACTGGAAAAGAGGTTATTTAGAATGCGTACAAACGAACTGATGCTGTATAAAAACATGGAATATGGGGAGATTTTAAAGGATATCACATTTCTGATCGATAATTATGAAAGTGAATTTTATAACAAAGAAGATTTAAGAGGACTTCTTTTTGATTGTATCAATGAACTTTTGGAATTATCAGTAAGCCACGGCTTTGAAGGAAATCTGTGGCATACTTATCTGACATTTCTTCTTGCAAGTGATGAGAATGCATACAGCACTTCCTGTGAGATTGTAGGAGAGATTGAAGGTAGTCTGAATGAGATAGCACTTCATGATTTTGCTATTTTTAAGGAAATGTTTGACTATGATTTTGAGGAACTGGAAAAGAGTTTGGACGCTGACTGCCTGAAGATCATCATGGATTATAAGAGTGGTAACAGTGGCGGTAAAGTGTTCAACCGTCGTGTCAGGGACAGAATCTGTGATCTCAGCCGTGCCCTTGCCGCGACGCAGAATGTGGATCATTTCAAGCGTACACTGACACAGTTTTATAAGGAATTTGGAGTTGGTAAACTTGGACTTCACAAGGCATTTCGTGTGGAACATCCGGAGAATTCTGATGTGGAGATCATTCCGATCACAAACATTGCTCATGTACATCTTGATGATCTTGTAGGTTATGAAGATGCAAAGAAAAAGCTGGTTGACAACACGAAAGCATTTGTAGAAGGAAAGAAAGCAAATAACTGTCTGATGTTCGGAGATGCCGGAACAGGAAAATCTTCCTCGATCAAGGCTATTTTAAATCAGTATTATAACCAGGGACTTCGCATGATTGAGGTGTATAAACACCAGTTCCAGGATCTGAATGATGTAATCGCTCAGATTAAGAATAGAAATTATAAATTCATTATTTATATGGATGATCTTTCTTTTGAAGAATTTGAAATTGAATACAAATATTTGAAAGCAGTGATCGAAGGTGGTCTGGAGAAGAAACCGAAGAATGTGTTGATCTATGCGACATCAAACCGCCGTCATCTGATCCGTGAGACATTCCGCGATAAGCAGGACAGAGATGAAGATATGCATACAAATGATACAGTACAGGAGAAGCTGTCATTGGTTGCAAGATTTGGCGTTACGATTTATTTCGGTTCACCGGATAAGAAGGCATTCCAGGAGATCGTACGTGTGCTTGCGAAAAAGAATGGAATCAATATGCCGGAAGAGCAGCTGCTTCTTGAGGCGAATGCATGGGAACTGTCTCATGGCGGTTTGTCTGGAAGAACAGCACAGCAGTTTATTGATTATCTGGCAGGACGGGAGTAATGCATTGTGTGGAAGGCTTTTAGAGTCAAACAGAGCTTGAAAAATAAAATAACAGAAGAGAGAAACAAGAGTGGATATTACAAGAAGCTGTTATCTATACAGTTACTGATAGCATCCGTTATAGTTATGCTGTTTTGTTCCGGATGTGCCGGGAAGATGAATGCAAAGAAGATTTTTCGTCAGTCTTCAGAAAATATGCAGAAAGTAACTTCTTCAGCAAACCATGTGGAGCTGGCAATTCAGATGTCTGATATTTTAGATCTGATGGAAGTAAACATGGAGATGGATCTGGAGAACACGACAGAGCCTCCGGCCGGTTATGCGAAAGGAACTGCCAGGGTGACGATCAAAGATTCTGAGGTATCTGCAGATCTGGAACTTTATCAGGTGGAGGAAGACGGAAAACAAGTGACATATAGTGGCACGAATGGATCCTGGAAGAAAGAGAGTGCAGAAGGAAGCAACGAGAATCACCTTGGTATTGACGGAAATATTTTCGCGCAGGAGGGGAAAGCGCTTGAGTCTTTCCACCTATCCGAGCAGGAGACAACAGTAAATGGCAAGGCATGTTATCAGTTGTATGGCGATGTAACAGGAACGGAGCTTATGGGTCTTCTTGGCAAAGAGATGGTAGAAGCATATCATCTGGTGAAACTCCCGGAGGAGGATGCAATCCGTAATTTGAAAATCCCTGTTATTTTTGACATTTACAAAGAAGAACTGCTTCCGGCGAAGATCGTTGTAGACATGAGTGATGTAATGGGAGATTTATATAAGTCTTACGGAGAGACTACGAAAGTAAATCTTTATTCGATCGTGCTTCAGTTTACGGACTATAACAAGGTGGATGAAATCCATGTTCCGGATGAAATAAAGAATTCTGCGAAATAAAAGAAACGTTGTCAGAAATTCTATGGTTGATGGTATATAAAAAGAAGGAAGCTTCAGACCGGGCACATGCCGCTGAAGTCTTCCTTCTTTTTGTTATTACCACTTATTTCATATTATACAGGTTTCATATTACTCAAGTTCTTCTATATTGCTGATATCGCTGTCAATCACCATGGAGTAATTTGTATAATAGACGACAAATCCAGGCTTCCCACCATTTGGTTTTTTGACCTGTTTTTTCTCCACGTAGTCAATCTCAACTTTATCGGAACCACGCATGCTGGAATAATAAGCTGCAAGTCTGGCTGCTTCTTCGAATGTACGGTCCGGAAGTTCATCCCCATGTGTTTTGACAATGACATGGGATCCCGGAGCTTGTTTTGCATGGAACCACCAGTCATTTCCGACTGCAAAGTGGAACGTCAGTTCTTCATTCTGAAGATTGTTCTTTCCGACATACATATGATAACCGTCACTGGAAATGTAATGGAGTGGTTTGTTTTTGAGCTTGACTTTTTTCTTTGTGTATTTTCTGCGGATATAACCGGAGTTTGTGAGCTCTTCTTTGATTTCGGCAAGATCATCTTCTGTCAGTGCAATATCAAGTGCCGTCTGAATGGATTCCAGATAAGTGATCTCGTCCAATGTCTCTTTGCAAAGAACAGAAAGTGCTTCAAAAGTACGTTTTTGCTTGTTATATTTGCAAATAACGCTGGGAGTTCTCCTGTGGTGTTTTTAATGGATCCATCGGAATGGATACCATTTCATTGGTGTAATAGTTCAGACATTCAAGAGTCTTTGCACCTTCTTCCAGATTGTATCCATAAGTGTTGATCAATTCGCCGTACACTTTAAATTTTTCACGATTTTCTGTGTCTTTCAGCTGACGCAGCTGCAAGTCATATTTTTTTCGGTTTCGTTCTAATGCAGTCTGAACTACGTGACGCAGATCAACCGATTTTTGTCGGATGCGGGTAATGAGACTGCGTGTCGAATAATAAGTCTCAAGTACTTCGGAAACAGAATCATATTCTACCCTTGTATAGTTGACAAAATGACTCAGTGGAAGAGCAGAGAATTCTTTTGGCTCTTTTCCATCGAAATAAATACCGGGTGAAAAGGTATCTTCTTTGATCGCGGATAAATAAATCTCAAACTGTGTATATAGATGAAGTAAAATATCAGCAGAATACTCCTGGGCCGGGACAGAAGAATCCATTCCTGCAAGGGAGCAGATTTCCTCCGCAGTTACAGGACTGATTCCGGTAAAACTTGTATAAATTGCTTTGGCAAGTGGCATTGGTTTACCTGTCAAATGTGCTGCAAATTCTTCAGAAGTTACGGTGAGTGGATCTACTTTCTGCATGGTGTCCGGAATGAAATACTCTCTTCCCGGAAGAACTTCCCGGACAGAACTCATCTGTGCAGATACATGTTTGATACTGTCAATGATCTTACCCTGATCGTTACAGAAAATGATATTGCTGTGCTTTCCCATAATTTCAACGATCAGGTCTTTCCGGCAAAGGTCACCAAGTTCGTCGAGATGTTCAATCGTAAAATGAATGATACGCTCAAGTCCCGGCTGCCAGATATCAACAATGCGGCCGCCGCTGATATGTTTACGGAGAAGCATACAGAAGTTTGGGGCAGTCATCGGACTTGGCTTATTCTTCGAGGTCAGATAGACCAGCGGAAGAGAAGCATCCGCCGAAATCGACAGACGATACTGACCTTCCGTTGATTTGACTGTCAGAAGAAGCTCATCCGCTTCCGGTTGTGCAATCTTTGAAATTCTTCCGTTTAATAATTTATGTTTTAATTCGCTGGCGAGACTCGCTACAACGATTCCATCAAAAGCCATAGTTGTTTCCTCCTGAATAAAAGGTTTGTTTGTTATTGTTCACTCCCGTGTCAATCAGCGGAGTGATTGACACGGGAGTGAACAGTAACGTTTGTTTTCATGTTTTTTTATTGTAACATAAATCGAATCTTTATAAAAGACTTGTTGACCATTTACAAACATTTGATGTATAATAGATTAGATTATAGTAAACAGAGGATGAAGACAATGATCAAAAGTATGACAGGCTTTGGCAGATGTGAGATTCAGCAGGATTCCAAGAAGTTTACCGTTGAGTTAAAGAGTGTAAACCACCGTTATCTTGATGTGAACATCAGAATGCCGAAGAAACTTAATTTTTTTGAAACATCCATCCGGGCACTTCTGAAGTCTTATGCGAACCGCGGGAAAGTTGATATCTTTATTACATATGAAGATCTGTCACAGGCGCAGAGCTCTGTGAAATATAATCCATTGATCGCGGCAGAATATGTGAAATATTTTAAGCAGATGGAAGAAGAATTCGGGCTGGAAAATGACATCAGCGTATCTGCACTTGCAAGATTTCCGGAAGTTCTTACGATGGAAGAGCAAGTGGAAGATGAAGAGGAGCTTTGGAATGGACTGAAGAAAGCACTGGAAGGGGCTTTTACACAGTTTGTTGAGACGAGAATAACAGAGGGTGAGAACCTGAAGAAAGATATTCTTGCGAAGCTTACATTTCTGGAGCAGGAAGTCTCTGCGGTAGAAGAACGTTCTCCACAGATTGTGGCAGAATACCGACAGAAGCTGGAAGAGAAAGTGGCTGAGTTACTGGCAGATACACAGATGGAAGAAAACCGCCTGGCAGCAGAAGTGATTCTGTATGCAGATAAGATCTGTACAGATGAGGAAGTTGTGCGGTTGAAGAGCCATATTCAGCATATGAGAGCAACATTGGAGGAGAAAGAAGGAATCGGCCGTAAGCTGGATTTCATTGCGCAGGAGATGAATCGCGAAGCAAATACGATTTTATCTAAAGCGAATGATATTGAGGTTTCCAATCATGCGATCAGTCTGAAGACAGAGATTGAGAAGATCAGAGAGCAGATACAGAATATAGAATAGAGTAAAAGAGGGCAGGATCATGAATAAGAAAGGTATTTTGATTGTCGTATCCGGATTCTCAGGAGCCGGAAAAGGTACATTGATGAAAGAATTAATGAGAAAATATCCGGAGAATTATGCTTTATCCATCTCTGCGACAACAAGAGGTCCACGTGACGGGGAAGTAGATGGCAGAGAATATTTCTTCCTTTCCAGGGAGAAATTTGAAAAAATGATTGCCAATAATGAATTGATAGAGTATGCTAAATACGTGGAAAACTATTATGGCACACCGCGTGCATATGTTGAGAAGATGTTGGATGAAGGGAAAGATGTGATTCTTGAGATTGAGATTCAGGGAGCACTGAAAGTGAAAGAAAAGTTCCCGGATACGCTTCTGATGTTTGTGACACCGCCGAATGCCAGAGAACTGAAGTCCCGTCTGGTAGGAAGAGGGACAGAGACGATGGAGGTTATTGAGTCCAGAATGAACCGTGCCTGTGAAGAGGCAGAGGGAATGAGTGCTTATGACTATCTTGTCGTGAATGATGAACTGGATGATTGTGTTGAAGAGATGCATTCTATTATCCAGGGAGAACACCACAGAAGTTCACGCAATGTGAATTTTATGAATGACATAAAAGAAGAATTGGAAGAGTTGAAAGGAGAAAATTAATATGCTGCATCCATCTTATACTGACTTGATGAAAGTAGTTAACAAAGACGTTGAAGAGGGAGATTCTAAGGTTGTAAACAGCCGTTATTCTATCGTAATGGCTACATCTAAGCGTGCAAGACAGCTGATTGCCGGGGAACTTCCGCTTGTACCTGTGAAAGACGGACAGAAGCCGCTTTCCATTGCAATCGAAGAACTGAATGAAGGTGAGCTTAAGATCTTACCTGAGGACACTGACGAAGAGTAGAATCAGAACAGTAACGGAGCAGATGCAGAAAATGCAATCTGCTCTTTTGACGTTGTTGTTGAACGTTTTGTGCATGCATGGAATGTATGAAATGATGCACAGAAGGTGAGATTTATTTATTTTTTTTAGAAAGGATGACCAGGAGGTTTTACTAATATATGAAGATACTTTTTATATCCTTAGGATGTGATAAAAATCTGGTGGATACAGAAGTGATGCTTGGAATGCTTGCTTCAAGAGGTTACGAGATGACGAATGATGAACAGGAGGCTGATATTATTGTGATCAACACCTGTTGTTTTATCCATGATGCGAAAGAAGAAAGCATCCAGAATATTCTTGAGATGGCAGAATATAAGAAGAATGGCAGTGCAAAGGCATTGATCGTTACAGGATGTATGGCAGAGCGTTATCGTCAGGAGATTCTTGATGAGATTCCGGAGGTAGATGAAGTTCTTGGAACAACGGCGTATGATCGCATCCTGGATGCGGTAGATGCGGCACTTGCCGGACAGCATGAAGTTATGACAGCCGACCTTGATGCTCTTCCGTTGCCGGAGACGAAGCGTCTTGTAACAACAGGAGGACATTTTGCATATCTGAAGATTGCAGAAGGATGTGACAAACATTGTACGTACTGCATCATTCCGAAAATCCGTGGAAACTTTAGAAGTGTACCGATGGAACGCCTTCTGAAAGAAGCACAGGATCTGGCAGAGCAGGGCGTAAAAGAATTGATTCTTGTTGCTCAGGAGACAACGCTTTATGGAAAAGATCTTTATGGAGAGAAATCTCTTCCAAAGCTGCTCCGTGAACTTTGCAAGATCAGTGGAATCCGTTGGATCCGTATTTTATATTGTTATCCGGAGGAAATTACAGATGAACTGATCCAGGTAATGAAAGAAGAACCGAAGATCTGTCATTATCTTGATCTCCCAATCCAGCATGCGAATGATACCATCTTGAAGAGAATGGGACGCAGAACTTCAAAACAGGAGCTGATCGACATTGTGCAGAAGCTTCGTAAGGAAATTCCGGATATCTGTCTTAGAACAACACTGATCACAGGCTTTCCGGGAGAGACGCAGGAGCAGCATGAAGAGGTGATGGAATTCATTGACACACTTGAGTTTGATCGTCTTGGAGCATTTACGTATTCTCCGGAGGAAGATACACCGGCAGCCACATTCGAAGATCAGATTGATGAAGAAGTGAAAGAGGATCGTCAGGCAGATATCATGGAACTTCAGCAGGAAATTGCATTCGATAAAGCGGAAGACATGATTGGAAGAGAAGTTCTTGTCATGATCGAAGGTAAAGT
Source organism: Ruminococcus sp. OM04-4AA (assembly GCF_003462585.1). Taxonomy (NCBI): domain Bacteria; kingdom Bacillati; phylum Bacillota; class Clostridia; order Eubacteriales; family Oscillospiraceae; genus Ruminococcus; species Ruminococcus sp. OM04-4AA. The sequence goes on from NZ_QTZH01000005.1 coordinate 14,935, forward strand.
CGCAGATGAGAATGCCTACGTTGGAAGAACTTATCGTGATGCACCGAATGTAGACGGCCTGATCTTTATCAATACTGACGTAGAATTGATTTCCGGAGATTTTGCAAAGGTTAAAGTGACCGGAGCATTAGATTATGATTTGATAGGAGAGTTGATGTAGTATGAATTTACCAAACAAATTAACAGTATTACGTGTGATTATGGTTCCGTTTTTTGTTTTCTTTATGTTGACAGATGTAGGCGGAGTAGCGAATAAATGGATCGCGCTTGTACTTTTTATTGTTGCAAGTCTGACAGATATGCTGGATGGTAAGATTGCAAGAAAATACAATCTTGTAACAAATTTTGGAAAGTTTATGGATCCGCTGGCAGATAAACTTCTTGTCTGCTCTGCAATGATCTGTCTGATTCCTTCAGGAAAACTTCCGACAGCAGTTGTTATTGTTATTATTGCAAGAGAGTTTATTATCAGTGGTTTCCGTCTGGTAGCATCTGATAATGGCGTTGTTATCGCAGCAAATTACTGGGGAAAATTCAAGACAGTATCCCAGATGGCAATGATCATTGTTCTGATTGCTGATTTTGGCGGTGTATTCGACATGGTTGGAACAGTACTGATCTGGATTGCCACAGCACTTACTGTGATTTCTCTGGTAGATTATGTGTGGGCAAACAGAGAGGTTCTTACAAAGGGAGGCATGTAAGAGATGTATCTGGAGTGGTTTTTTAAAGAGAAAACTGCAGGTGAGAAAAGTCTGGAAGAAGTTGTAGTAGATCTTCTTGCAGAGCGTAAACTTCATGTGACAACAGCAGAATCCTGTACAGGTGGATTGATTGCAGGAACGTTAGTCAATGTGGCAGGAGCATCGGATGTGCTGAACGAGGGATATGTTACGTATTCGAATGAGGCAAAGGAACGTCTAATTCACGTTTCTCATGAGACACTTGAAACTTACGGTGCCGTGAGTGAACAGACAGCGCATGAGATGGCTGAGGGTGCGGCAAAGGCTGCGAATGCGGATGCGGCACTAAGTGCAACAGGAATTGCAGGGCCTGGAGGTGGAACAGAAGAAAAGCCGGTTGGTCTTGTATATATTGGATGTTATCTGAATGGGAAGACGACAGTGAAAGAGTGTCGTTGGAATGGAAGCCGGATGGAGAATAGACTGGATACTGTGAAAGCAGCATTGGAGATGCTGAAGGAACGTCTGGTGGAAGAGATGCCGGTGGAGTAAGAAAAGATTAAGTTGAAGCAGTAACTGTTTCCAAAAGGATACAGAAGCTGCTTTTCTTATACATAAATTTGTCAAGTGTCATATTTATATAATTCTTTCCCTCAGATGGTGAAAATCTTGTCAAAGTTGTGATTGACGAATGCGACAAATTGTGCGAAAATAAATACATATGGTGCAGGGAGAAAGAGTTTGTGGCAGGTGACAAATCAACTTCTCACCGCGCAGACAGTTCAGTGTTAAAAAATAATGCAGAGCTGTCAGTTTTTGTGCGAAAAAAATAGTGTACCGTATACGAAGAAAATCATACATATTGAAAGGAGTATTAACATGATTTATTCACACGAAGTAGAAATGATGTGTCCGGTAGCCCAGGGCGTAAACCATGGCGCAGCTCCAATTCCAGAAGAAGCTAAATGGGTAAAGGCAAAAGAAATCAAAGATATCTCCGGACTTACACACGGTGTAGGCTGGTGTGCTCCACAGCAGGGTACTTGTAAGCTCACACTGAACGTAAAAGACGGAATCATCCAGGAGGCACTTGTTGAGACAATCGGATGTTCAGGAATGACACATTCCGCAGCTATGGCTTCTGAGATCCTTCCGGGAAGAACACTTCTTGAAGCTCTGAATACAGACCTTGTATGTGATGCTATCAACACAGCTATGAGAGAACTGTTCCTTCAGATTGTTTACGGAAGAACTCAGAGTGCATTCTCAGAGGACGGACTTCCGATAGGAGCAGGACTTGAGGACCTTGGAAAAGGACTTCGTTCACAGTTGGTACAATGTACGGAACACTGAAAAAAGGACCTCGTTATCTTGAGATGACAGATGGTTATGTAACAGGAATCGCACTGAACGAAGATGATGAGATCATCGGATATCAGTTTGTAAACTTCGGTAAGATGATGGACTTCATCAAAGCTGGAGACGAGCCGGCTGTAGCGCTTGAGAAAGCTAAAGGACAGTACGGACGTGTTGACGATGCTGTTAAGATCATTGACCCAAGAAAAGAGTAAGGAGGACTATTTCAATGGCATTATTTGAATCATATGAAAGAAGAGAAAAACAGATTCTTGCAAAACTCGCTGAGTATGGAATCAACTCCATCGAAGAAGCTGCAGAAGTAACTAAAGCAGCTGGTCTTGACGTTTACAAGATGGTTGAAGGAATTCAGCCAATCTGTTTCGAGAACGCTAAGTGGGCTTACACAGTAGGTGCTGCTATCGCAATCAAAAAGGGATGTACAAAGGCAGCTGATGCAGCAGCAGCAATCGGAGAAGGACTTCAGTCTTTCTGTATTCCGGGATCTGTTGCAGATCAGAGAAAAGTTGGTCTTGGACATGGTAACCTTGGAAAAATGCTTCTTGAAGAAGATACAGAGTGCTTCGCATTCCTGGCTGGACACGAGTCATTCGCAGCAGCTGAGGGTGCTATCGGTATCGCTGAGAAAGCAAACAAAGTTCGTAAAAAACCTCTGCGTGTTATCCTGAATGGTCTTGGAAAAGACGCTGCTCAGATTATTGCACGTATCAACGGATTTACATACGTTGAGACAGAACTTGACTATCACACAGGAGAACTGAAAGAAGTATTCCGTAAAGCATACTCTGAAGGACTTCGTGCGAAAGTTAACTGCTACGGAGCTAACGACGTAGTAGAAGGTGTTAAGATCATGTGGAAAGAGAATGTAGACGTATCTATCACAGGTAACTCTACAAACCCTACAAGATTCCAGCACCCAGTAGCAGGAACATATAAGAAAGAGCGTATCGAAGCTGGAAAGAAATACTTCTCAGTTGCTTCAGGTGGTGGTACAGGACGTACACTTCACCCAGACAACATGGCAGCTGGACCGGCTTCTTACGGAATGACAGATACAATGGGACGTATGCACTCTGATGCACAGTTCGCTGGATCTTCATCTGTACCGGCTCACGTTGAGATGATGGGACTTATCGGAGCAGGAAACAACCCGATGGTTGGTATGACTGTTGCTGTAGCAGTTGCTGTTGAGGAAGCTGCAAAGGCTGGTAAATTCTAAGAATTTATTTCTGGATAATGTTTATTTAATATAAAATCAAGGAGTAAAAACAAAATAGTTTTTACTTCTTGATTTTTTTAGTTGATATCTAAATATTTATCATAAGAACTATGTTTATTTGATAGATTTTGTTATACTTAAAAGGAATGAAACTGTTGGATAATATAGCGTTTATAAGAAATGAGGTGTACGTATGGCATTAGTACAGAACCGTATTTTCACAATAGAAGATATTTATAATCTTCCAGAAGGAGAAAGAGCTGAATTAATTGATGGTCAGATTTATATGATGGCACCACCATCTCGACGTCACCAAGAAATAATTGGTTCTCTTTATCGAAAAATTGCAGATTATATTGATATGAAAAGAGGGGCATGCAAAGTATATCTTGCGCCATTTGCGGTATTTTTGAATAACAATAATGTTAATTATGTAGAACCGGATATTTCTATAATATGTGATAAAAATAAACTTGACGATAAAGGATGTAATGGAGCTCCAGATTGGATTATTGAAATCGTGTCTCCTAGCAGTAAAAGAATGGATTATTATATTAAATTGTTTAAATATCGAACTGCTGGAGTAAGAGAATACTGGATTGTTGATCCAATCAGAGAGATGATTCTGGTATATGATTTTGAGAATGATGATTACGAACAGTATTCATTTTCAGAAATAGTTAAAGTTCGAATATACGACGATTTCGAAATTAATTTTACTACAATCTAGAATATACGAGGCATTACACATGAAGATAAAGATGGTAGACATTGCAAGGCATCTTGGTGTTTCCAAAGCAACGGTATCGCTTGCAGTAAATGGAAAACCGGGAGTGAATGAAGAAACCAGAAGGATGGTTTTGGAATGTCTGGAAGAAATGAAGAAGAATAATGGAGTGATTCCGGTAAAAGAGAATATCGTTACAGTGTCTGACCATCCGGTGAATCAGATGATCAAAGTAGTGATTGTTAATCACAACAAAGGTGCTGCGTGTAATTCGGAGACAGATCTCTGGTCAGATGTACTTGCTACATTTGATTCTGAAGCAAGAAGACTTGGATATCTTTATGGAGTGACGTATTTAAATGATGACATTACGCAAACAGAAGCAGTAATTACGGAATGTAATATGGATTTTGTTGCAGGAATTATTCTTTTTGGAACCGAATTAAAAGAAGAAGATCAAAACCTGCTTGAAAGAATCAAAAAACCATTGGTTCTTTATGACTGTGAACTTCCAGATAGTCGGTATAGCAGTGTATGTGCAGACAATAGACAAATGCTAAAAAGTGCTGTGGATTATCTGTACAAGGAAGGTGTATCAGATATTTATTATTTCTGTACAGGGAAAGATAATTATAATTATCGAGTTCGTAAAAAAGCATTTTTAAATACAAAGTCTAACGAAGATACTGCATCTGAAAAACATATTCTTGATCTTGGAGATGAAATTCCAAGGATAACGGAGACTTTGTTAGACTGGTTGAGAAAAAATCCGCTTCCGCAAGGAATTTTATTTGAAAATCAACAGATTTCAATCGGTGCATTGACGGCACTTCGAAAGTATGGAGTGAACATCCCACAGGAAGTGAAAGTTGTCGGATTTGGTATGATTCCTGACTATATATACCAGGATCTAAAGTTGGTACAAATGAGAATATCTGACGCAGAAGGTGTTCTTCTTGCAATGGATTTACTGGATAAAAAGATTCGTCAGTACTCAAGGTCTAAAGTTAAGATATACACAGAAGCAGAAATGATTGTAAGTTAAAATAATCGTAAGATAAAAGAACGGAAAAAAACAAATTGGAGGAACAGAAGATGAATGAATATTTTCCACATTTATTTGAACCAATTAAGATTGGAAAGACAACGGTAAAGAACAGAATCTTTATGCCGCCGATTTCCACAAACATGGCAGATAAAGGCTATGTAACAGACGCACTGGTTGAGCATTACTCAGCAAGAGCGAAGGGGGGAGTCGGACTGATTGTTACAGAAGTTACGACTGTAGAGCCAGTATATACATATTTACCGGGAGATATGTCTATCTATGATGATTCTTATATTCCAGGTTGGAAGAAACTGGTAGATGCAGTACATCAGTATGATACGAAGATTTTAGCACAGTTGTTCCATCCGGCTTACATGGCATTCCCGATTCCGGGAACACCGCAGCTGATCGCCCCTTCTAATGTTGGACCTTATTATGCAAAATCAGCTCCGAGAGCTGTAACTGTTGAAGAATTGCATGTACTTGTTCAGCAGTTCGGGGAGGCAGCACGCCGTTTCCAGATTGCAGGTGGAGACGGAGTTGAGATCCAGTGTGCACATGCACATGGACTGCTTGGCGGATTCCTTACACCTCTTTATAACAAGAGAACAGATGAATACGGCGGAGACATTAACGGACGTCTCAGACTGACACTTGAAGTAATTGCGAAGATCCGCGAACTTTGCGGCGATGATTTCATCATTGATGTTCGTATTTCAGGAGATGAGTACAGTGAAGGTGGTCTGACACTGAACGACATGATCTATGTATCCAAACAGCTTGAGAAAACAGGTGTTGATTTCATCCATGTTTCCGGAGGAAATACGATCAAGAGAGGAAGTTCCATGCCTGCACCTGGTACATCACCGGCACCGCATGCACACGCAAGTGAGAAAATCAGAAAGCATGTAAATATTCCGGTATCTACAGTTGCAAGAATCAATGAGCCATGGATAGCGGAAGAACTTATCGCAAACGGAAAGACAGATATCTGTATGATCGGTCGTCCGAACCTGTGTGACAGTGAATTTGTTAATAAAGCTGCAGAAGGAAAAACAGATGATATCCGTCCATGTATCGGATGTGGACGCTGCCTGACAGGAATCATGTTTGGTAATCCGATCAGCTGTACAGTGAATCCATCTGTAGAGTCTGACGAGATCAAAGAAGCAGATGAGAAGAAGAAAGTTCTTGTGATCGGTGCAGGTCCGGCAGGAATGGAAGCAGCTTACGTTGCTAAGAAACGCGGACATGAAGTTATTCTCTGCGAAAAAAGCGGAGAGTTCGGAGGCCTTTTAAGACTGGCAGCAGTTCCAATCGCTAAACAGGAACTTTGTAAAGTAATTAAGTTTATGGCACGTCGTCTGAAGAACGAAGGAATCGAAGTCCGCATGAACTGTGAAGTAACTCCGGAGATGCTTGCAGGAGAATTCAAGGATTATGAAGTTGTCTGTTCTACAGGGGCAGTTCCGAAGGAAATTCCTCCATTCAAAGTGTTCAAGCAGACAATGACAGCCGATGACGTCCTTGCCGGAAGAAAATACCCGGGAAGAAAGATCGTTATTCTCGGGGGCGGATCTGTCGGATGTGAAACTGCAGATTATCTTGCACCATTGATTGATGACATGTTCCCTGCAAACCGTGACATCACAGTGATTGAGATGACACCGTCACTGATGCCGGGAGAAGGCGGCGCAGCTAAGAGTCAGCTGACAATGAGACTCAAGAGAAAAGGTGTAAAGATTGAACTGAACAGTCAGGTGACGAAGGTTGATGAGACTACGATCACTTATGAGAAAGACGGACAGGAGTATCATATCACAGATGCGGATACACTGATTTTTGCAGTTGGTTATGCACCGAACAAAGTAGAGAATACAGAAGAGAGAGTTCATTTTATCGGAGACTGTGATAAAGTCGGAACTCTGAAAGATGCAATTGCTGCAGGACATAAACTAGCAGAAGAATTATAATTGTTAAAAGAGATGTCAGTAAATGCTGACAAAAATTATGCATGAAGTCTAAAGTATGTTAATTTGAAAGATATTAAAAATAAAGCAGAACGGAGAAAAAAGATGGGGAATAAATTATCAGAACCGATTAAGGTCGGAAATCTTACTTTTAAAAACAGAATCATGTTTCCACCGCTTACAACAGGTTATGAAGAAAGAGACGGATCGATTGGGGCGAGAAGTCTGAACTTCTATGAAAGACTTGCAAAAGGTGGAGCAGCGTATGTTGTTATCGGAGATGTAGCTCCTGTAAGAACAGCTTCACCGACACCAAAGCTTTATGACGACAGCCAGATTCCTGTATATAAAAATCTGGCAGACACATTACATAAGTATGACTGTAAGCTTGCACTTCAGTTGTTCCATCCGGAGTATGATGTTCCTGGTGTCGGACGCATGATCATGGAAGCAGGTATTGCAAGACAGGCTGAGGCAAAAGCACAGGCAGAGGGAAATGCGGAAGAAGCAAAGAAACAGATGGAAGAATGCGACAGACTTACGAAAGGCGCTTATGCAAAACTTCATCATGATATGCAGCATTTTGTAACAGAGGCAACTGTTGAGCAGTTAGAAGATATTAAAAACAGTATCGCTGCATGTGCAGCAAAGGCGCAGAAAGCAGGAATCGATGCGATTGAAGTACATGGAGATCGTCTTCTTGGTTCTCTTTGCTCTAAGATTCTGAACCATAGAGAAGATCAGTACGGAGGAAGTCTTGAGAACCGTACAAGATATGCACTTGAAGTAGTAGCAGCAATCAAAGAAGCTGCACCGGATCTTATGATTGAGTATAAACTGCCAATCATTACAGTAAATCCTGATGGATCACTTCGTGGAAAAGGCGGACTTGAGGCAGAAGAAGGAATCCGGTTTGCAAAGATGCTTGATGAGGCTGGAATCGATATGATTCAGGTTGCTCAGGCGAACCATACAGGAAACATGGGAGATACAATCCCGCCGATGGGAGATGTTCCGTATAACTGGACACTTCCGGTAGCCAGAGAAGTGAAAAAACTGGTATCCATTCCGGTTGCAACAGTTGGTCGTGTTGTCAGCTTAGAAGCAGGAGAGAAGATCCTCGAAGACGGAGATGCCGATATCGTAGCTTATGGACGTTCCATGCTTGCAGATGCAGATATTGCCAATAAATCTATATCCGGAGAGTGCATCAGAGAATGCTTGAACTGTAATAAAGGATGCGTAGATGCAATTCAGGGACGTAAATACATTTCCTGCGTATTAAATGCAGAGAACGGAAACGAAGGAACTATATTTATCAAACCTGCAGACGAGAAGAAAAAGGTTGCAGTTGTAGGTGCAGGAATCGCCGGACTTGAGGCAGCAAGAGTTGCAGCAAAACGCGGGCATGAAGTAACGGTATTTGAAAAATCAGATAAGATTGGTGGACAGATCCATCTGGCAGCAGTTCCACCGAGAAAGAGCGAGATTTTAAGATCTATTGAATATTATGAGAAGATTCTACCAGAACTTTCTGTAGATGTGAAATTAAATACAGAAGTAGATTGTGAAGAGCTGAATAAGTTTGATCATGTAATTCTTGCCATTGGTGCGCATAACATGGATCTTCCAATGTCTGTTACAGACAGCAATGTTGTTTCTGCCTGGGATGTTCTTGCAGGATGCGAAGTGAGTGGAGCATGTGCAGTACTTGGCGGAGGATTAGTTGGAACTGAAACAGCAGAATTTCTTGCACAGAAAGGTCTGAAAGTAAGCATTGTCGAGATGCTGGATCAGATTGCAACAGGAGAATCCGAGACAGTAATGCCACTGATCAAAAAAGACTTTGAAGAACACGATGTAAAAGAGTATGTGAATACAAGAGTGAATTCCATCGAGAATAATGTGATTCATGCTGTGAATACAAAAGACGAGTCAGAGGTTACAATTGAAGCTGATACAATTGTGAATGCACTCGGGTCTAAGAAGAATCTCTTCGACGACAGTAAGCTGACAGTTCCATTTGTATATGTTGGAGACTGCAGCGGTGAGAGAACAGCAGATATCTCAGCAGCAATCCGCAGCGGATATCAGGCAGGAAATGAAATCTGAGAATTTTTAAGTTTTATTCAGTGAGAAAATAAGTAAAATACAGGGTGATGCTGTAAACAGAAAATCTGTAGACAGTATCACCCTGTTTCAGTTATAATAAAATAAAATTTTTGTTATAAAAAATGATAATGGAGCAAGGCTATGATAAACAAAGAACTATTTTATAAAGTAACATTAATTGATTGCAACGGAAAAGAATTGGAAGTTGCTAAATTCCTGCAGATTTTAACAGGAATGGAAAAAACAGAAACAAGAAGAATTGTAGCGAGTCTGCCATGTGTTCTTTATGAAGAACTTGACGGAGAGGCTTGCTCTTATATTGAGGAAGCACTAGATTTTTATACTGCAAAATACAAATTAGAACCAGTAGGTGATGAAAATGAAGTATATGAAGAGAATGCATTTGTCTATCCTTCAAAACAGGTGATCGCGCTTGGAAGTATGGTTGATTACATCGGAAAGAGGTCAGAGTTTGTAAGCATCGCGAGAAAATATGACTTCCCGAAGAATGTGAGCCTGAATGATACGCCATTCTTAGTAAAAGATGGTTTGGCAGAAGAACAGGCAGTGAACCTGCGGCAGGATCTTCGCAATATGGGAATGTTTGCGCTGATTATGAGAAGTGGGGCAGAAGTCCAGCAGGTGAAGAAGAGGGGATTTTTAGCAGGGATGTTTGCACGTTGAGATGAATTAAAGGGTTGTTTGATACAGTCAGCTGTGAGTAGTGATTATATAGCCGATTTCTTACAGAAAATTCAATTAGATTTTATTGACACTTTTGTAGAGAAGGACTACAATATCTTTAGATTGTTAATTTAATAACATACAAATAAAGAGTTTAGGAGGCAGACAAAAATGGCAAATATTTTATGTAGTCCGAGCAAATATGTTCAAGGTGCAGGTGAGATGAAAAAGCTGGGTGAATATGCTCAGAAGTATGGTAAAAAAGCACTTGTACTGATCACAGAGTCGGGGTATAAACGTATTGAAGACGTTCTCAAAGTTGGATTTGAAGGATATGATATTGAACCAGTGTATGAGTATTTCAACAGAGAATGTAGCAAGACAGAAATTAATCGTTTGGTAGCCGTTATGAATGAAAAGGGCTGTGATGTTGTTATTGGTATTGGCGGAGGAAAGATCCTTGATACTGCGAAAGCAGTTGCTTATTACAAAGAAGTGCCGGTACTGATCTGTCCGACAATTGCATCTACAGATGCGCCATGCAGTGCACTTTCTGTTATTTATACTGATGAAGGCGTATTCGAAGATACTTATTCCTCCCAGCTAATCCAAACATGGTTCTGATGGACACAGAAATCATTGCAAAATCACCAGTCAGACTGACAGTTTCCGGAATGGGTGATGCACTTGCAACTTATTTTGAAGCAAGAGCCTGTCAGGCTAGCGAAGCAACAACTTGTGCTGGTGGAAATGTTACTATGGCAGCGATGTCACTCGCAAAACTGTGCTTTGATACATTGATGAATGAAGGTGTGAAGGCAAAACTTGCTCTGGAAGCAGGAGCCTGTACAAAAGCTGTTGAGAAGGTAATTGAAGCTAATACATTGCTTAGTGGAATCGGATTTGAGAGTGGCGGTCTTGCAGGAGCACATGCAATCCATAATGGATTCACAGTTTTGGACGAGTGTCATCATATGTATCATGGAGAGAAAGTTGCATTTGGAACAATCACACAGCTTGTTCTGGAAGACATTCCGGCAGAAGAACTGGAAAACATTATAGATTGGTGTATTGAACTGGGACTTCCTGTTACATTAAAAGAACTTGGTATTACAGAAGTGACAGACGAGAAGCTTATGGCAGTTGCGACAGCAGCCTGTGCAGAGAATGATACACTTCATAACATGCCATTTGAGGTGACACCTGAGACTGTATGCGCAGCAATTAAGGCAGCAGATGCTTACGGAAGATATTTCCTGGGAGAATAGAATATGGGAAATAGGACACCATTTCGTTAAAATAGAAAAACCAATTTGACAAACTGATTTTCTGTGGTATAATTTTCATGCTGTGAAAAACAGCCGACAGTTCATTTGTACCTTCCTGTCGAAAAACAAAACCAGGGCTAGTTAAGAAGATTCTAGGCTCTGCGTGCAAAGAAGTACGCAGAGCTTTTTATATTATTCAGGAAATACTTTCCCATATATATAAAACGCTCCGCTTAGGATACACAGCTCTTAAAAGGTACATACATTTCAAATACAGGAGAGTTGAAATATGTATTATTTGCAAACAAAAGCCAGTTTTGACGCAGCACATTTTCTCTGGAAATACGAGGGGAAATGCAGAAATATCCACGGACATCGTTGGAATATTGTCGCAAAAATCAAAAGTCAGAAGCTGGAGCAAGAAGGACAGACACGGGGAATGGTAGTAGATTTTGGTAATCTGAAAAAGGATCTGAAAAAGCTTTGTGATTCCTTTGACCATAGTCTGATTTACGAAGTGGGATCTCTGAAAGCAGAAACAGTAGCTGCGCTTCAGAATGAGGACTTTCATCTGGAGAAAGTTTCTTTTCGTCCTACGGCAGAGAATTTCGCATATTATTTCTACAAGAAATTAACAGAACTTGGATACGGGGTTCATTGTGTGGAAGTATATGAAACACCGAATAATTGCGCGGTTTATGAGGAAGAGTAGATGAAAGTAGTAGAAAAATTCACCAGTATTAATGGGGAAGGCACACGGGCGGGAGAATTGGCAGTCTTTGTTCGTTTCAAAGGATGCAATCTGCGCTGTAGCTATTGTGATACTATGTGGGCCAATGAACCGGATTGCCCATATGAAGAGGAAACCCCGGAAGAGATTTTAAATTATGTTTTAGGAACCGGTATTCGCAACGTGACACTTACAGGTGGAGAACCGTTGCTGCAAAAAGACATCAGAGAATTGATCCACCTTCTTTTACAAGCCGGTTTACAAGTCGAAATTGAGACAAATGGCGCAGTTGATTTGTCTGCATTTTGTGAAGAACGACCGGTATTTACAATGGATTATAAGTTACCGTCAAGCGGGTGCGAAGAATATATGATAACAGAGAACATGGAACTGCTTGGAAAAGATGATACTGTAAAATTTGTATGTGGCAGCCAGAAAGATCTGTTAAAAGCATTGGACGTGATTCAGACTTATGATCTGACAAACAGGTGTCATGTGTATCTTAGTCCTGTTTTTGGATCCATAGAACCAGTGCAGATCGTAGAATTTATGCTGAAACATCGGTTGAATGGTGTGCGTCTGCAGATTCAGATGCATAAAGTAATCTGGGATCCAAATGAACGGGGCGTATAAATAAGTAGTGAGGTGATGGAGATGAAAGCATTAGTTCTCTTTAGTGGAGGAATCGATTCAACAACGGCATTAGGACTGGCAATCAAAAAGTACGGGAAAGACCAGGTGATTGCACTCTCGGTTTCCTATGGACAGAAGCACGATAAAGAAATCAGGGCTGCAATAGCAGTTGCCGAATATTATGGCGTGGAGCATCTGTTCCTGGATTTAAGCAAGATATTTCAATATAGCAACTGTTCACTGCTTCAACAGTCCACGGAAGAAATTCCCGAGGAGAGTTACGCAGAGCAGATTTCAAAAACAAATGGCGATAAGCTGTAAGCACATATGTACCGTTCCGAAATGGGTTATTTCTTTCTTCGGCAGCAAGTATCGCACTGAGCAAGGAATGTGGAGTGATTTATTATGGAGCTCATGCAGATGATTCTGCCGGTTTTGCTTATCCAGATTGCTCACCGGTATTCAATCAGGCAATGAATGAAGCAATCTGGGAAGGCTCCGGACATCAGCTGAAAATAGAAGCTCCTTTTGTAAATGTATCCAAAGCCGAAGTAGTACGGATTGGATTAGAACTGGGAGTTCCGTATGAATTGACATGGTCCTGTTACGAAGGTGGAGAGAAGCCTTGCGGAAAATGCGGAACATGCATTGATCGCGCAGCAGCATTTCAGGCGAATCACGTAGAAGACCCTGCGTTGAGATAGAGGAGAAAGCAATGAGAGAAAAAGAAAATTTAACATTATTGGGAAATCAGCAAACAGAATACCGTATGGATTATGATCCGTCTGTATTGGAGGCATTTCAGAATAAACATCCTGAAAACGATTACTTCGTCAAGTTCAACTGCCCGGAATTCACAAGTCTGTGCCCAATCACCGGACAGCCAGATTTTGCAACGATCACGATTTCCTATGTTCCGGACGAACGTCTTGTGGAGAGTAAATCCTTGAAATTGTATTTGTTCTCATTCCGAAACCATGGAGATTTTCATGAAGATGTGATCAATATAATTATGAAAGATCTTGTCAAGCTTCTTGAACCAAAATATATAGAAGTCTGGGGGAAATTCCTTCCACGTGGAGGTTTGTCCATCGATCCGTATTGTAATTATGGAAAGCCAGGTACCAACTGGGAGCAGGTTGCCTGGAATCGTATGAGTAATCATGATATGTTTCCAGAGAAAATTGATAATCGGTAAGATAACGGTAGTGTGCAACAAATAGAAGATGGAAAGAAATTTTCAGGAGATTTCCGCATATCGGATTTACAAAGAACACTCATCAACGTGATAAATTCATCTTTGGTAATCTTACTGTACTTCTCTAAGCATTTTTATGTTATTATGAAAACAGAATCACCACAAGAGAAAATCATGAGGGAGAAAATATATGGGCACACTATATACAAGACTATCATCAATAACTAGTGAGATGTCACCAGAATCAATAGAACATCATATTGCTCGAGTTATGCTGGAACATATTCATCAATTGAATAACATTTCCATAGGTGCTATGGCTGATTTATGTTCTGTTTCTAAATCTACAATCTCCAAATTCGTTAAGCAATTAGGATTTGAGGATTACAAAGAATTTAAAGCAGAAGCATACAGTAGAGGGAAAAGAGAAGTTTACATAAAAGATTTAAATACGATAAATATTACAGATTATATATTGCAAAAAGGAACGGAAGAATATCTGGATGTGCTGTTTTCAGATATTCGCTATTTATTTTTCAATACTGACTCTAAAAAAATAGAACATTTGGTCACGTTGATTCATGATTATGAAGAAGTAGCCGCATTTGGAGAAGGATATTCAGAGACTGCTGCATTGAATTTTCAACATAAAATGTCTTTTTACCAGAAGTTCATTTACACAACTACAAATGACAGAAAACAAGTAGAGTATATTAGTCATGCAAAAGAAAATACACTACTGCTTATTTTTTCAAATTCCGGAAGGTATATTAGTGAGTATACGCATCTGACAGATGCTCCATCAAAGAAGTGTTTTGAAGAAACAAAAGCAAAAGTAGTTCTGTTTACTTCAAACAGCGAAATGGAGAAAGACCCTCGAGTTGATCTATGTATTGATTGGGAATATAAAGATTTAGTCCAAAACCATCCTGTTTTATATCAGCTGTTAATTGAACGAATTGCAATTGCGTATCAAAATAAATACGGATTCCCAATGGAAAAATGAAATCATCCATAATTTTTAAGACTGGAAAGTTCGCAAAATAGAAACTTTTCAGTCTTTCTTTTTTTATTGTTATAATAACAACAGATTCAAGAAAGCGTAGTGAAAAGATGAGGAAGAAGAAATGAATAAAATATGTTTTCGTGAAGAAGCTAAAGATTGGAATGAAGCATTGCCGATAGGAAATGGATTTCTCGGAGCAATGGTATTTGGAAAAATCGGAACGGAACGACTTCAAATTAACGAAGATTCTGTTTGGACCGGAAGTTTTATGGAACGTGTAAATCCTGATGCGCGAGAGAACTATCCAAAAGTTCGTGAACTCTTATTAAATGGAGAAATCGAACAGGCCGAACTTCTCGCAGAGCGAAGTATGTATGCAACATATCCGCATATGCGACATTATCAGACACTTGGGGACGTTTGGATAGATTTTTACAAACAGAGAGGCAAAACGATCTTCAAAAAGGATCAAGGGGGACTTTTAAGCGTTCAGCATGAAAGTGTAGAAGTTCAAACGTATAACAGAGAATTAGATATTTCAAGAGCCGTTGGAAAAATTCAATATGAATCGGAAAAAGGAAAATACGAAAGAGAGTTTTTTGCCAGCAATCCAGATCACATAATTGTATATCAGATGAAATCCATAGATGGCGAACTTCTTAATTTTGATTTATCTTTAACAAGAAAAGATAACCGATCAGGACGTGGTTCATCTTTCTGTGATGGTACTGAAGTCCTGGATGGCAATAAAATCCGTTTATATGGAAAACAAGGTGGAGATCATGGGATTGCATTTGAACTACTTGTACAGGTAAGAACTAAAAATGGCAAAATTTCACGAATGGGAAGCCATTTACTAGTAGAGGATGCCAAAGAAGCAACACTATTTATCACAGCAAGAACATCGTTCCGAAGTGAACAACCGCTTCAGTGGTGTATGGATGTATTGAGTAATGCTGAAAAAGAATCTTATGGAACATTACAAGAGCGTCATATAAAAGATTATTTATCTTACTATGAAAAAAGTAATCTGAAATTGAATTATAAAGACTCTTATGAGCATCTGACAACACCGGAAAGACTTGAGCAAATGCGTAATGGCATAGAAGATATTGAATTAATAAATACATATTATAATTTTGCAAGATATCTTCTGATCAGTTCTAGCCGTGAAGGAAGTCTTCCGTCAAATCTACAAGGAATCTGGAATGAAGAATTTGAGCCTATGTGGGGCTCCAAGTATACAATTAATATCAATATAGAGATGAATTACTGGATTGCTGAAAAAACAGGGTTATCTAAACTCCACATGCCTTTGTTAGAACATTTGCAAAGAATGTATCCGCACGGCAAAGACGTTGCTGAGAAGATGTATGGAATTGATGGATTCTGTTGTCACCATAACACAGATATTTGGGGAGACTGTGCACCTCAGGACAATCATGTATCATCTACCCTGTGGCCAATGGGCGGTGCCTGGTTCTGTTTGCATCTGATTGAACATTACAAATATACAAAAGATATGGAGTTCTTGAAGGAATATTATGGAATACTGAAAGATGCTGTTAAGTTTTTCCTTCAATACATGGTAAAAGATGCTCATGGAAAATGGATTTCAGGACCATCCAGTTCTCCTGAAAATATCTATCTGAATCAAAAAGGAGAGGCGGGATGTCTCTGTATGGGAGCTTCTATGGACACAGAAATCATCAGAGAACTTTTTAATGGTTATCTGGAGATCACAGAAGAAAATCAACTTCCGAAAGATCTGAATGAAACAATAAATGAGCGACTGAATCATATGCCGGAATTGCAAATCGGTAAATATGGACAGATTCAGGAATGGAGTGAAGATTATGATGAAGTCGAGCCCGGACACAGACATATTTCACAACTGTTTGCATTATATCCTGCAGGACAGATACGTATGGATAAGACACCGGAACTCGCTCAGGCTGCAAAACAGACGATTGAGCGCAGACTGAAATATGGTGGAGGCCATACTGGATGGAGCAAGGCATGGATCATACTGTTTTATGCAAGACTGTGGGAGAAAGAAGAAGCTTGGAAAAACTTAAAGGAATTGCTTGAATATGCAACTTTAAATAATCTGTTCGACAATCACCCACCATTCCAAATTGACGGAAACTTTGGAGGAGCCTGTGGATTATTAGAAATGCTTATACAGGATTACTCAGACAAAGTATTTCTTTTGCCGGCATTACCGAACAGTCTTTCAGATGGAGAGGTTAATGGAGTCTGTCTGAAAGCAGGCGCAGTACTGGATATGAAGTGGAAGGAAGGAAATATTGATAAAATCAAAATCACTGCAATGCGTGATTGCAAGTTCATCCTTGTTGCTGAAAAAGAATATCCATTACATTTGAAAAAAGACCAAACGGTTTTTTTAGATAAAAATTTTAAGGAGAGAGGAAGGAAAACAAAATGAAGTATGAGAAAATGATTCAAAGTATTCTCAAAGAATTTGGCGGTCAGGAAAATATTGAGAATGTATATCACTGTGCAACAAGATTGCGTTTTCAGCTGAAGATGAGACAAAGGCGAATGACGAAGCAGTAAAAGCAATTGACGGGGTTCTTTCTATCGTAAAAGGCGGAGGTCAGTATCAGATCGTAATCGGACAGCACGTAGCAGACGTTTATAACGAACTGCAGACAATGATGGGGACAACAGAAAATGAAATCGAACTGAAAGATGCAAAAGAATTCAAACAGGAAATGAAAAAGAAAAAGATTTCCAGCCAGTTTATTGATGTGATCAGTGGTGTGTTTACACCGGTACTTGGAATGCTTACAGCAACAGGTGTAATCAAGGGACTGCTTGCATTTCTTGCTGCAACAGGATTGCTTGCGACTACATCCGGAACATATCAGATGTTAAACATTGTTGGAGATTGTTTCTTTAACTTCCTGCCAATATTCCTCGGATATACTTCAATGAAGAAATTTGGTGGAACACCGTTTATCGGAATGGCAATAGGAGCAGCTTTAGTATATCCGTCTCTAACAACAATTATGGCGGGAGATGCACTTTATACTTTATTCAGCGGTACTATCTTCCAGACAGATGTATATGTAGAATTCCTTGGAATTCCGGTTCTTTTAATGAACTATGCAAGTTCTGTAATTCCAGTAATTCTGACTTGCTATTTTGCAGCAAAAATTGAGAAATTCTTTGCAAAAAGAATTAGTGATCTGTTCAAAACATTCGCTGTTCCTGCGCTGACACTTTTAATTAGTATTATTCTTGCATTCCTGATTATCGGACCAATCGCAACATTTGCAAGTGATTTACTCGGCGCAGCATTTACAGCACTGTTCAATCTGAATGCGACTATTTCAGGTTTCTTATACGGAGCACTTATTCAGGTATGTGTTATGTTTGGAGTTCATTGGGGATTTGTTGCAATTTCTGTAAACAATCTTGCAACATTAGGTTACGATCCTATCACAATTGCTGGTCTTGCATCTGCATTTGGACAGGCAGGAGTTGTTCTTATGATTATGCTTAGAACAAAGAACAAAAAACTGAAAAGTGTTTGTGGACCAGCTATTATTTCTGCAATGGTTGGTATTACAGAACCATCCATTTACGGTGTAACATTACAGTTTAAAAAACCATTTATGTTAGCTTGTCTTGCATCTGGTATTGGTGGTGCTATCATCGGATTTGGTGGAGTAAAACAGTATGTATATGGAACAAACGGAATCTTTGGATGGCTTCAGGTAATTAATCCTCAGACAGGTTTTGATTCTTCTGTTCTTGCTGCAATTATCGCATGTGCTGTAAGTTTTATAGCAGCAATCATTCTGATGATGACAGTAGGAAAAGATTCTATTCCAGAAAGCAAATAATGATATTCTTTCAAGAAGATTTTAAGCTCTGCGTGTGAGAAGTACGCAGAGCTTTTTCTATATTTAAAAGTCCTTAGATGACACAGGTCTTAAAAAGGTACATTTATTACATATACAGGAGAGTTGAAATATGTATTATTTGCAAAGTGAAGATAGTTTTGATGCAGATCAGTATTATAGATGGTATAATAAAGCAGACATTAACTAATAGATTACTTGTAGGAGAGAGAAAAAATGCTGAATTGTATTATAGTCGGAATGGGAGGATTCCTGGGAGCTGTAGCCCGTTATTTGATTGGCTTAATTCCAATCAACCCGCAAAATGGTTTCCCAATAAAAACCTTGTTGATCAATATTATCGGAGCATTTGTGATAGGACTCGTAGTAGCCTTTGGCGCAAAGAAAGATTGGAATCCACAATTGATATTGTTCTTGAAAGTTGGAATTTGTGGTGGTTTCACAACATTTTCATCTTTTGCATTAGAAACCAATCAGCTGATGGAACGAGGATCGGGCTGGTGGGCAGCACTTTATGTTGCATTGAGCGTGACCGGAGCAATGGCTGCAGTATACGCATCACAGTGTATAGTGGCAAGATAAGATTTTATTTTGACGCGAGGAGAGTTAACATGAAAAATCAAGCATATTATCATCTGCCGGGACTATTTGAGTTTTACGAATTGTATCAAGTATTTCTGTCATTGTATCGGGAACACAGAGAGTATTTTTATGATTGGTGTGAGATCGGTTCCATATACGGCGCCCCGTCAGACTGTATCTGGGGTGGCGGTCGCACTTCCTTTGGAGATACTGAGACAGAGAAAGTATTGGATTTGATGCAGGAATATAAGATATCTGCCCGACTGACATTCAGTAATTCACTTTTGAGAGAAGAACATTTGCAGGATCGGAAATGTAATACACTTTGCTCATTGCTGGAAGAAAGAAATGAACCTCAAAATGGTGTGATCATTCATTCCGATTTACTGCTGAACTATTTGCAAAAGAATTATCCGGGGCTTTATCTAGTCTCGTCGACTACAAAGGTACTGACGGATTTTAGCGACTTTTTGCGGGAAACAGACAGAGAAGAATTTCATTATATAGTCCCGGATTTTCGTCTTAATAAAAAATTCGAGCAACTAAACAAGATGAATTCAAAGCAAAAAGCAAAAGTAGAATTCCTGTGCAATGAATGCTGTTGGTTTGGTTGTAAAGATAGAAAAGCTTGTTATGAAACAGTCAGCCAGAAAAATCTGGGAGAAAATTGCCAAAATCATGTCTGTGCAGCACCGGGCGCAGGAGAAGGCTATCTTTTCTCCAAAGCAATGGAGAACCCTGGGTTTATTAGTGTGACTGATATCCAAGATATTTATATGCCAATGGGATTTTCTAATTTTAAGATTGAAGGACGAGGACTTGGAAGTGCATTGATTTTGGAATTTCTGCTGTATTATATGACTAAACCGGAATATCAGATTCATGTCAGAGAAAAGATATATCTGGATAATATGTTGGATCTTTTTTGAATACGAAAGAGGAATAGAAGGAAAGCCTTGAAAATCAAGGGCTTGGGGTCTGCCTTTTCTGTTTTATAAAAATATATGGAAAAAATATGATGAGAGGTGGGGGATAGTGGATTGACAACATAGCATATATCGGGTACTATTAAGTAACGCAATGCGTTATTTAAGCAGGAGAGTTAAATCATGAGCAGAGGGAAAGAAGTAAAAGAATTAAGAGAAAAAATGGGAATGAACAGACGTGAGTTCAGCGATTACTATGGTATTCCGTATCGTACAGTTCAGGATTGGGAAGCGGAGAAAAGAGAACTTCCGGATTATCTGTTACGTTTATTAAAGTATAGAGCAGAGATAGAATGTCGAATCGAAAGAGTAGATAATTAAAGGTATCCTCTGTATATTTTTTGCAATAAGCATAACGCAATGCGTTATAATACGTAAATGTTTAGGAGGTTAACTTGGCGAGAAAAGTAAATGTTATCGAAGATTTGAACGGAAAGAAAACAGTATTTATTCACGATATTCTGTTCAAGGGAAAAAGAGCAGTTAATTGGGAAGAAGTTGAAAAGTATTTACGCCAGTATGTAGGAGAATTCTATCAGATAGAAGATTGCAATAAGATGATTTATATTGGATCGGATCTTCCTGATGAGTATACGCACTCAAATTATACTCGGATTTTGAAAGGAGCAAATGCGAAAGCAAAAGCGAATGCCACACAGGGATTACCGGAATTGCTTAAAATAGCAACGAACGAGGTTTATGAAGATAATCGTAAGGAGAAGCATAGTAAAGATGCTAAATATGGTTGGTATTCATATGATTCAAGATTTGCTCTTCCGGTATTTGGTGATGATGGAGAAATAGAGAGATACAACGTCTTTAATGTTGCGATGTTGGTCAGACACGATGAAGATGGGAAATATTACTTATACGATATCATGAAAATAAAAAAAGAAACGAGCAATCTTTTCCAGTCAAATGACCTTACTCAGTAACAAAACCCATTTCTTGATTATATGATACATTGAACAGTATTAAATGTCAACGAAAAAAGCATAAGAAATCTCAATGAAAAGCCAGCCCAGCTATTCATCGGAAATACCATTGAAAAGACAGGCTTAGATACACTGATTAACATCAGTGCGTCCGGACATGTTTTTGGTGTTATCGTTTCTTTCGCCTACATTTACCACGTCTACTTCCAACAGATTTCAATGACAAACCTTCGCCCATGAGGTATAATACTAACGTTTACTATTTATCAATCACTTAACAAATTCAGGTACAGGAAAGACTTATGGATGTTAAAATAATTAGATCAAACAGAAAGACTGTAGCTATTCAGGTGAATTCTGATTTGAGTATCACTGTAAGAGCTCCGCATTTTGCTTCAGAGAAAGATATTGAAGAGATTCTTATGAAGAAGGAAGCCTGGATAAGCAAACATATCGAAGAGATTAAGACACGAAAGAAAAGATTCGAATCGGAAAGTACAGATAAATTTACTCCTGAGAAAATAAAGTTGCTTACAGACAAGGCTCTTGAGGTCATTCCAATGAGAGTTGAATATTTTGCAAATATAATGGGGGTTACATACGGAAATATAACTATCAGAAATCAGAAGACCAGATGGGGAAGCTGCAGCAGTAAAGGAAACTTGAATTTCAACTGTCTGTTAATGTTAGCTCCGTCGGAAATATTGGATTATGTTGTTGTTCATGAATTGTGCCATAGAAAGCAAATGAATCACTCGAAAGCATTTTGGTTAGAAGTAGAGAAAGTGCTTCCTGATTACAAAGAATCTATTGAGTGGTTAAAAGAAGAGGGATGTCAGCTCATGTATTTGGTGACAGGAAGGTAAAGTGATTTACGAAAATTAATTTACGGAGGCATTAAGGAATGAATCAAAATGAAACACAATGGGATAAGCTTCTAAAGATAAAAACAACGGGTCGAGATGATTCTCGCGCCGATCAGTATAGATATCCATATGAGCCAACGCCTTATATGGTATTGGAACGTTTAGCAAACAGCGGACTAATTAGGAAAAATAATACTCTGATCGACTATGGAACCGGAAAAGGACGAGTATGTTTTTATCTGTCCTACCAAACAAGATGCAAAGCGGTAGGCGTAGAATATGATGAACGAATCTATAAAGGTGCGGCAGACAATAAAGAATTAGCAGTATCTGGTGCCCGCACAGAGTTTGTGCTATGTAGTGCAGAGAATTATGAAGTTCCAACGGATGTAGATTGCTGTTATTTTTTTAATCCCTTTTCAGTAGAAATTTTGCAGTCTGTTTTAGCAAAAATCTATGAATCTTATTATGAAAATCCGAGAGAGATATTATTATTTTTCTATTATCCGTCAGAAGAATATGTAAGTGCCTTGATGACACAGGAACAGTTGATTTTTTATGATGAGATCAACACTTCGGATTTATTTTCAAGTGAGGATGTTAGAGAAAAAATTTTAATTTTTCAGGTTCTTTAAGAAGAATTTTGTTAGTATTAACAATACCAAATACTGAAAATCAATCAAGACGCCGTTCGTTTACTGAAAGAAATCTATCAAATAGACATGGAAAAAAGGGTGCACATTTGAAGAACTACATGGAAACATTTGTTCGAAATAACACTTGCATTATCGAACAAATGTTTGTATAATGAAAATATGAATACAGATATTAGAAATAGTAATTATACAACACAGGAAAAGCTGCAGATTCTTGCTGATGCAGCAAAATATGATGTGGCATGTACATCAAGTGGATCCAGCCGGCGGGGAAAGAAAGGAGAGCTCGGCAATACAGAGGCATGCGGGATTTGTCATAGTTTTGCAGCAGACGGAAGATGTATTTCTCTGCTTAAGATTTTAATGACAAATCACTGCGCTTATGATTGTAAATATTGCATTAATCGTAAAAGTAATGATGTGAAGCGGGCGACTTTTACGCCAGAAGAAATATGTGAGCTTACGGTAGAATTCTATAAACGTAATTATATCGAGGGACTGTTTTTGAGTTCCGGGATCTTAAAGAATCCGACTTATACAATGGAGAAGATGTGCGAGACATTATTGCTACTTCGCACGAAATATCATTTCAATGGGTATGTTCATATCAAGACGATTCCGGGAGCCTCAGATGAACTGTTGGCAGCGGCGGGGTATCTTGCGGATCGTATTAGTGTCAATCTTGAATTGCCAACAGAAGAAGGGTTACGTACATTGGCACCGAACAAGACCATGCCGAATATTTTGAATCCGATGGGAAAAGTCCAAAGCACAATTGCATCTCACAGGATGGCGATTGGAAAGTCTGCATATATGGAGCGTAGCGGTGGAAATAAATTTTTAGATACCGGGATTTTTTCAGATACTTCGAAAAAGCAGTTTTCTGAGTGGTTAGATACTCAGACGAATAATACAGCAATCTCTCAAGATCCTGAGATGAAGCGATTAGAATCTTATAGAAGATATACTACATTGGATCATGCTTTAACATGGGCAAATGCGAATCAATTAGCACCACGTGATATGTCGCAATTAAAACGTAGTTTTGCTCCGGCCGGACAGAGTACCCAGATGATCATTGGCGCGACCGGTGAGAGTGACTATACATTATTGCAGACAACACAGGCATTATATCAAGGCTTTGATTTGAAGCGTGTTTTTTATTCAGCATACATTCCTTTGAACGAAGACAATGTATTGCCGGAGATAGGAACACCACCTCCGCTTTTGCGTGAACATAGGTTGTATCAGGCAGACTGGCTTCTTCGTTTTTATGGATTTCATGCAGGAGAACTATTATCTTCGGAACAGCCGAATTTCAATGAGATGCTTGATCCAAAGTGTGATTGGGCACTTCGCCATTTGGAGCAGTTCCCGATAGAAGTAGAAAAAGCAAATTATGCTACACTGCTTCGAGTTCCGGGAATCGGACCGAAGTCAGCAAGCCGTATCACTTATGCAAGACGCTACGGCAGACTTGATTATGAAAGCCTGAAGAAGATGGGAGTAGTACTGAAGCGTGCACATTACTTTATCACTTGTGGTGGGAAACAGATGTACCATACTCCTATTGAGACATCTTATATTACACGACAACTAATTAGTGTAGACAAGAAAGATATTTGGAATACACAACATGCGAATGAGTCATTCACCCAGATGACGTTGACAGATTTTGGAGTATGCTAATGAAAGTTTTTACTTGTAAAGATCGTTTGGAGGATATTATGACCTGCATCTATGATGCGTGGTCTGAAGCCTTACAAATTGGTCACGACCAGATACAATTAAAGAAAGAACCGATATTTCAGCAGACGATATTTGATGAATATATTCACGTAGATCAAGATACTTCCAAGGCAGAAAAAGTGATTCGTTCGATACGACGAGATATTTCTGATGAGGCATATCTGGATATTTATCTGGCAACATTATCTGCGGAGGAAGATGCACTGCAGGCAATTTATAATTTCCTTCGGGTCGGGTTTTCGATGGGTGGCAATGCATTGAAGCAATATGCGAATCCGCATGTGATGCGAATATTAGAATTACGTCGCAAAGTATCCAATGAAAGTCATCATTTTAGAGAGTTTACACGATTTGAGAAGTTGAATTCCAGTAATGTATATGTCAGCCATCTAGAACCGAAAAGTGATGTCATTATGTTGGTAGGCAGACATTTTGCAAATCGCATGCCTTCAGAACAGTGGATGATCATAGATGATAATCGTAAAACAGCTTGTGTTCATCCAAAAGATGGTGAGAACTATCTTCGCTATATGACAGATGAAGAATTTCAGACATTAAGAAAGACAGAAGAGTACAAAGATGAGTATACGGATATGTGGAAGACATTTTTTCACGCGATTGTGATAGATGAACGAAAGAATTATGTATGTCAGCGAAACTTATTTCCGCTATGGAAAAGAAAACATGCAGTAGAATTCAAAAAATAGACGGAACTGTTATGTTGATATTATATCAAGATTTAACAAAGATATAAGCTTTTCTTATATGTTTTCACTTGTATCTCATAAGACTGAAACGTATAATGTAGGAAAGATGTGATTGATAGGTGATTCTTTTTCTTGATCGGAGGCGATAATATATGTCATATGATTTATCAAAACCTCTTGTAATAGGAATTAGTTCGAGAGCTTTATTTAATCTCGAACAGGAAAATAAAATATTCGAAGAACAAGGTGTTGAAGCATATGAGGCTTACCAGGTAGCACATGAGAATGAGATTCTTCAGAAGGGTGCTGCTTTTCAATTGATCAAAGCATTCTTAGAATTAAACAACACAGAACTGGGAAGACTGGTGGAAGTGATCATTATGTCACGGAATAATGCGAACACATGTCTTCGTATTTTTAATTCTATACAGTATTATGGACTGGATATTACAAGAGCGACTTTGACAAGTGGTGCCGAGATAGCTCCTTATCTAAAGGCTTTTAAGACAGACTTATTTTTGTCAGCAAATTCTGTTGATGTTCAGTCTGCAATCAATGATGGGATTGCAGCAGGCCGTATTCTTACAGGTGATGCGCATGCTGATCCGAAGCAAAAGATTAATCAGATCCGTATTGCTTTTGATGGAGATGCAGTACTATTTTCTGCTGAATCTGAAAAGATTTTTCAGAAGAACGGAATACAGGCATTTGAAGAACATGAGAAGGCAAATGCGAACACACCAATGGCGAAAGGTCCTTTTGCAAACTTCCTGACAAAACTGTCTTATGTACAGCAGATGTTTAAAGAAAAAGAGATTCAGCCAATCCGAACAGCACTTGTCACATCAAGAAATGCTCCAGCGCATGAACGCGCAGTCAAAACACTTCGCAACTGGGGTGTATCAATCAATGAAGCGTTCTTCTTAGGCGGTGTCAGTAAGACAGAAGTACTTGCAGCATTTGGAGCACATATCTTTTTTGATGACCAGGATATACATACCGAACCGGCTTCAGCGGTTGTTCCGGCGGCCACAGTGCCTTATAGGGATGGAGATAATCCGAAAGAATAAGCAACGGCTATATTATTTTGAAGGTGATGGGGAAAACAATGCAGACATATACATATGTTTCAAAAGGAAAATTTGAATTAACAGAAAAACCTAAACCGGTGATTATGCATGAAAGAGATGCGATTGTAAAGGTTACACTTGCCAGTATCTGTTCCAGTGATTTACATATTAAGCATGGAAGCGTTCCTCGTGCAGTTCCGGGAATTACAGTTGGTCATGAGATGGTTGGAATTGTTGAAGAAGTTGGCGAAGCTGTAACTCATGTGAAGCCGGGAGACAGAGTAACGGTAAATGTCGAGACATTTTGTGGTGAATGTTATTTCTGTAAAAAAGGGTATGTCAATAACTGTACGGATCAGAATGGCGGATGGGCTCTTGGGTGTCGTATCGATGGCGGTCAGGCTGAATATGTGCGTGTACCATTTGCAGATCAGGGGTTAAATAAGATTCCGGATGGAGTTACAGATCGACAGGCATTATTCGTTGGAGATGTTCTGGCTACTGGTTATTGGGCAACTCGTATTTCAGAGATTACAGAAGACGACACTGTACTGATCATCGGTGCAGGACCGACGGGTATCTGCACATTACTATGTGTTGTGCTAAAGCATCCGAAACACATTATTATGTGTGAAAAAGATGAGGAACGTATACATTTTATCAATGAACATTACCCAGATGTACTTACTATTCTCCGAAAGAATGTGAGACTTTTGTTAAGAATACAAGTGACCACGGCGGTGCAGATGTTGTCCTGGAAATTGCAGGTGCAGAGTCTACATTTCGTTTAGCCTGGGAATGCGCAAGACCGAATGCTATTGTGACAGTTGTTGCACTTTATGATAAAGCGCAAAGCTTACCACTTCCAGACATGTATGGCAAGAATCTCATCTTCAAAACCGGTGGAGTAGACGGATGTGACTGTGAAGAAACATTGAAACTGATTGCTGAAGGAAAAATCAATACAGAACCACTTATCACGCATACCTATACTCTCAGTGAAATTGAAGCGGCATATGATCTCTTCGAGAATAGGAGGGATGGTGTTATAAAAGTAGCTGTTGAATGTTGACAGATTTGTTTGCGGTTAAAATGTATAAAAATACAAAAAATGACAAAAAAATTGATATAATATATAAATTTTTAGTTACTTTTCCGGCATTCTATGGTACACTAACATGGTATATCAAAAAAT
Organism: Ruminococcus sp. OM04-4AA; assembly: GCF_003462585.1. Lineage (NCBI taxonomy): Bacteria > Bacillati > Bacillota > Clostridia > Eubacteriales > Oscillospiraceae > Ruminococcus > Ruminococcus sp. OM04-4AA. Next base: position 42,229 of record NZ_QTZH01000005.1, read on the forward strand.
GTGGGAGGAGACTCAAAAATGAGCAAAAAAGAAGGAAAAGGGTTAAAGTCTTTTAACAAGGGATTTCAAGTGCCTGACACTTACATTATTATCTTTCTGGTAGTTGTTGTCGCTGCACTTCTGACTTTCCTTGTACCAAAGGGATTTTACGAAACACAGGATATTTCGTACATGATTAATGGTGTTGAGAAAACCCGTACAGTAATCAAAGACGGAAGTTTCCAGTATCTGACAGATGATGCAGGAAACGTAGTAACAGAAGGAGTAGCACTCTTTAGTGGAGATGGTGGAACAGGATTCTTCAACTATATGTATAACGGAATCGTAAGCAGTTCTGCAATCGAGATTATCGCATTCCTTATGGTAGTAGGTGGTGCATTTGGTATCATGATCCGTACAGGAGCGATTGAATCCGGATTGATTGGATTGATCCGTAAAGCAAAGGGAGCCGAAAAATTGCTGATTCCAGTACTTTTCGTACTGTTTTCTCTTGGTGGAGCAGTTTTTGGAATGGGAGAAGAAGCACTTCCATTTACTATGATTCTTTGTCCATTATTTGTAGCAGTTGGATATGACTCCGTTATCTCAGTTCTTGTTACTTATGTTGCAACACAGATCGGTTTCGGTTCATCCTGGATGAATCCGTTCTCTGTAGGTATTGCACAGGGTATTGCAGGAATTGACGTATTCTCCGGAGCAGGATTCCGTATGGTAATGTGGGTTGTATTTACAGCTCTTGGCTGTGGAATGACGATGTTCTATGCGTCAAAGATTAAAAAGACTCCGACAATCTCAATTGCATATAAGACTGACGCATATTTCCGTGAACAGAACGAAAAAACAGGTATTGACGAAGGACATTCCTTTGGCCTGGGACACATTTTAGTTCTTCTGACACTGGCTGCTACAGTAGTATGGGTAATTTGGGGAGTTATGACTCAGGGATACTACATGCCAGAGATTGCAACACAGTTCTTTATTATGGGAATTGTTTCCGGTGTGATCGGAGTTATCTTTAAGCTGAACGATATGAGATTGAATGATATTGCAACTTCTTTCAAAGACGGGGCAAAAGATCTGATCGGTGCAGCACTTGTTGTTGCTATGGCTCAGGGTATCATGCAGGTTCTTGGCGGATCTGATCCGACTACACCTACAGTTATCAACACAATTATGTATAATATTTCAAATGCACTGTCAGGAGTATCCGGAGCAGTTGCAGCAGTACTTATGTATCTGTTCCAATCCGTATTCAACTTCTTCGTTGTATCCGGAACAGGACAGGCTGCGATCACAATGCCGATCATGGCTCCACTGTCAGACCTGTTAGGTGTATCACGTCAGACAGCTGTAGTTGCATTCCAGCTTGGTGATGCATTTACAAACCTGATTGTTCCTACATCAGGATGTCTGATCGGATCTCTTGCAATTGCTAAGATCGAGTGGTCTAACTGGATCAAGTTCATGTGGAAATTCCTCGGCGTATTGATGATTGGTGCAATTATTACAGTTCTGATCGCTGTCGGAATTGGATTCTAAAACAGGCATTTGATAATTGAAAGTGATTTAAGATGAAATTAATTCAGAATATTGATGTTTATGCCCCACAGCATCTGGGGAAAAAAGATGTATTGACGATCAATGACAAGATTGTGAACATTGCAGAAGCAGGTTCTATATCTGCAGATGGTATTCTTTCTGACGCAGAAGTGATTGACGGAAATGATTTAATTCTTACTCCGGGATTCATTGATAGTCATGTTCATGTACTCGGAGGCGGTGGCGAAGGTGGATTCGCCAACCGTACTCCGGAAGCAACTATAGAAGGACTTACGAAGTTGGAGTAACAACAGTTGTTGGCTGCCTTGGAACAGATGGAATCGGTCGTGATATGTGTGCACTGGTTGCAAAAACAAAAGGCTTGAATGAGCAGGGAATGTCTGCATACTGCTATACAGGCAGTTACCAGATTCCGGTCCGCACATTGACGGACAGTATTGTAAAAGACATTATGATGATTCAGGAAATTGTTGGAACAGGAGAAATCGCGATTTCAGATCATCGTTCTTCACAGCCAACTTTTGAGGAATTTGCACGTGTCGTTGCTGATACAAGACTTGGTGGCGTTCTTTCCGGGAAAGCTGGTATTGTAAATGTTCATCTTGGCGACAGTCCGAGATGCTTAGATCTTATTGAACGAGTGGTAGATGAGACAGAAATACCGGCTTCTCAAATACTTCCAACACATATCAATCGAAATGAGATGCTTTTCTGTAAGTCGATTGAGTACGCTTTAAAGGGCGGAGCAGTAGATTTTACGGGAAATGAAGATATTGACTATTGGGAGACAATCTGTGATGAGGTACGTGTATGTAATGGTATCAAACGTATGTTGGATGCAGGAGTAAATCCTGATCGTATGACAATTTCTTCTGATGGACAGGGAAGCCTTCCTATGTACAGCAGTGACGGTGAATTCCTTGGAATGGGCGTTGGACAGTCCAGCTGTCTTCTCAAAGAAGTAAAAGAATGTGTATTTAAGGCAGAGATTCCTTTAGAAATAGCTATTTCTACGATCACATCTAACCCGGCAGAGATTCTTCGTCTCAAAGGAAAAGGTAAGATTGAAGAGGGCTATGATGCAGATCTTTGTATCTTGGATCAGGAACTTCATCTTGTTGAAGTAATTGCAAAAGGCAATACACTTTATAAAAAATAAAGGTAACTTGATGTCAGAAGCATCGGTCATTCAGTTGGCTGGTGCTTTTTTCAACATTAAATTTATTTTTCAGAGCACTTTATGATATAATGGACTCGTAGTCTTTTACAGACATAAGAACGGATATAAGGAGAATGTACTATTGATCAATCAGACAGCAAAGAAAATTTTGAAAGCATTATCTTTTGATGGAGTAGAAGTGGAAGCATTTCGTCATATGGCGGATTTAAAACGACTGGATCCAATGAAGATTTTTTATAAGAAAGTAGACGAGAAAATATATAACGGAAGTCATGCAGTTCCGATTCGAATATTTTTTCCAAGCGAGAAAAGCTTTCGAGAAAGTGAAGAAAAGAAGCACGATATTCAGGATAAAAAATTGCTTTTGTTCATCCATGGCGGCGGCTGGGTTACAGAAAGTATTGATAATTATGAAAGAATTTGCGCCCGGCTTGCAGATGCGACCGGACAATATGTAGTTGCAGTTGAATACAGACTGGCACCGGAAGATAAATTCCCGGCAGGTCTGGAAGATTGTTATGCTGTTGCAAAAGCGGCATATTCTGGAGATTTTATGTTAAATATAAGACCAGAAAACATTACTTTGATCGGAGACAGTGCCGGGGGAAATCTCTGCGCAGCATTATCTTTGATGGCAAGAGACCGCGGGGAATTCATGCCAAAAAGACAGATTCTGATCTATCCGGCTACCTATAATGATTATACAGAGAATTCACCATTTGTATCTGTCAAGGAAAATGGGTCCGATTATCTTTTGACGGCCGGAAAAATGCAGGATTATATTGATCTTTATGCGAGAAATGAGGAGGATAAGATGAATCCTTATTTTGCACCATATATCGCAGAAGATGTGAGCAATCAGCCGGATACATTGATTCTGACATGTGAATTCGATCCACTTCGTGATGAAGGAGAAGCATATGGGGAGCGATTGAAAGAGGCAGGAAATCATGTGGAGATCCATCGTATCAAAGATGCACTTCACGGATATTTTGCATTGGGGATCAAGCAGCTTCATGTACAGGAAAGTTTCACCTATATTAATGAATTTCTGAAAGGGGAAACACTGTGAGTAAGAAAAAAGCACGCTGGAGAAAGTTAGATAATGCAGCAAAATTATATTCTGCTGCCAGTAATAAAAAAGATACGCGAGTATTCCGTTTCTACTGTGAATTGAAGGAAAAAGTAGATTCTGACGTTTTGCAGGAAGCTTTGAATCAGACGATAGAAACATTTCCTACATTTCTAATGGTGCTTCGCAAAGGATTCTTCTGGCATTATCTTGAGCCATGTAATTTGCGGCCGATTGTAAAAGAAGAGTACAAAGAACCTTGCAGCAGACTCTATATAAGAGATAAGAAGACACTACTTTTTGAAGTGACCTATTATAAAAAACGTATTAACTTTGAAGTGTTCCATGTATTGACGGATGGTACAGGCGCAACCGAATTCTTAAAAGAGCTGGTAAAGAATTATTTATACTTTGCACATAAAGAAGAAGGATTAGAACAGGTTGCACTGCTGCCGGAAGATATGACGGTACAGGATCAGGAAGATGACAGTTTCTTAAAATATTATTCAAAAGATCAAAAACGACCGAAAAAAAGAAAACTGAATGCTTTTCAGATACGAAGGAAAAAGAAAGATGGAAATCATCTGCATGTCCACGAATCTGTTGTCTCAGTACAGGCAGTATTAAAGCGAAGCAGAGAACTCGGAGTATCTATGACTATCTTTCTGACAGCATTATTTATGATGGCGATAAATGAAGAAATGTCTAAGATGCAGAAGAAAAAGCCGGTCGTGTTAATGGTTCCGGTTAACCTAAGAAAGTTTTTCCCATCTACATCGATGCTGAATTTCTTTAATTGGATCGAACCGGGATATAATTTTGAAACACAGGATAAAAGTTTTGAAGCAGTGTTAAAATATACAAAGGAATTTTTTGAGTCTGAACTAACGAAAGAAAAAATGTCTGCACATATCAGTGAACTGCTGGCGTTAGAACGGCATCCAATCCTAAGACTTGCTCCGTTGGAATTGAAAAACCTTTGCATTCAGGCAGGCGCAAAATATTCAGAAAAGAACACAACAGCAATCTTTTCTAATATGAGCGCAGTTAAAATGCCGGAGAGTTATGTGCCTTATATTGAGCGATTTGGCGTATATACAAACACCCCGAAGCTTGAGTTATGTTTGTGCTCCTTCCAGGATAAATTATCATTTGCATTTACATCTAGATACGATACAGTGAATATTGAACGTAACTTTTATCGGTTGTTAAAAGAACAGGGAATTATATCTGAAAAAGTAAAACCTGAATTTCCAAAGACAGGTAAGCCAAGCGAACAGGAAATGAAAGTCTATAAGATCTATAGTTTTCTGTGTATTGCAATTGTTGCGGCAATGCTTGTTACGGATTTGAATTTCCACCCAAGAATTCGCTGGACCTTATTTACAGCAGGAGGCGTTGTGACAATGTGGATTGCCTCGTCGATCGGATTTTTTAAACGATATAATCTGCTGAAAAATGCGATGTGGCAGCTTATTATCGGTACAATCATCTGTTTTATATGGGATGCACTGACTGGATGGCACAGCTGGTCTGTAGATCTTGTGTTGCCGATCATGAGTGTATCTACACTTGCAGCAATGTTTGTAACCGCTAAAGTGCAGAAAAGTCCGGTACGAGAGTATCTTATTTATGAAATTATGGCCGCCGGATACGGATTGATTCTTCCGGTAATCCTGCTTTTATGCGGGGTGGTAAAAAATCCAACAGTGAGTATGTTTGGAGCATTGACGTGTTTCTTATTCCTTGTAGCAGTGATTTTGTTCAAGGGAAGAGAATTTAAAGAAGAGATGCAGAAAAATCTGCATGTATAAAAATCGTCTGGAAGTAAAGCCGGGACATAAAGCTGCATGTCATAAATATAACGGATATTAAAAATAATCAATTTTATTAATGAAATAGATGTTTAAAAGGCGTTACTCATTCCTAAGAGCAGCGCCTTTTAAGCATTTACTAATTTGGAAATAACCTCACTTTTCTTTTGAAAAAGTTGAATATATTCTCACAAGTTCAATGATCATATTAACAACCTTATCCATACTTTGTGCGGAAATGTGTTCATAAGGTCCATGATAGCCATAAGCTCCTGTACCAATGTCAGGACATGGAAGACCGCGAAAACTCAGCTGACAACCGTCAGTGCCGCCTCGGATCGGTGAGATAATTGGAGCAAGTCCGGTTCTTTCACAGGCAAGTTTTGCGTTATCAATCAAGTGCATATGTTCTTCGATGATATTTTTCATATTATAGTATTGATCTTTTATATGGAGTTCAACCGTATTTTCTCCCCATTTTTTATTTAACTCATTTGTAATATCAATGAGTTTATCTTTTCTGTATTGAAATTTTTCTGTATCATGGTCTCGGACAATATAATTTAACGTGGCGTGTCCGCAATCGCCATTCATATTAATCAGGTGATAGAAACCTTCATATCCTTCTGTGTCACGAGGTGTCTCGTGTAAAGGAAGCAGACTGTTAATTTCCATAGCAAGAAGGCAGGCATTGATCATTGTATCTTTGGCAGAACCAGGATGCACACTTACCCCATGAATATCAAAAGAAGCACTGCATGCATTAAAGTTTTCATACTCCAGTTCTCCCTCTGTAGAACCGTCCAATGTATAGGCAAAATCTGCACCAAACAACTCAACATCAAAATGAGAAGCTCCCGTGCCAATTTCTTCATCAGGAGTAAAGGCAATGGAAATAGGACCATGAGGAATGGATTCTTTCTGTAAATGCTCGACTAGCGTCATGATCTCTGCAATTCCGGCTTTATCATCAGCTCCTAAGATAGTATTTCCATCTGTTGTAATGAGCGTGTGTCCCTTTAATGATTCCAAATGTGGAAACATTTTAGGACTTAAGGTCAATCCACTATTGCCAAGAGCAAGCTCTTTACCGTTATAATTTTCTGTGATAATCGGACGAATTGGCTGCTCACAGTAATCGGCTACAGTGTCCATATGGGCGATAAAGCCAATAGCAGGTGCACTCTCATATCCTTTTGTTGCGGGAAGTTTCCCGTAGAGGAAACAATTATCAGTCAGCTGAATATCTGAAACTTCAAGTTCTTCCATCTCTTTCTTTAAAAGATTAGCCAGGTCAAACTGGCATGCGGAAGAAGGTGTTGAAGTGCTGGTTTCATCAGAAGGGGTTTTGATAACAGCATATTTTAGTAAACGTTCATAGGCTTTCATAAAATTCTCCTCACATGTAATTTGTTGGGTATATCGTATCATATTTGGAAGGAAGTGTATATTTGAAATCTGAAAAAGTACGTTTTTATCCGTATAGGAAAATTGGTATTCTTAACAATGATGTGGTATACTGGACAATAGATTGACGTTGTTTTTTCATAAGTAGATAGAGAAAACAAATATGATAATGCGGAGTAAAACTATGGTTATAAATGAGAATTGTAAAGTATGTCAGATAAAACGAAATATTGATAAGTACCCACTCAATGCGACTGAAGAAGAAATAAAAGAATACCAACATAAAGTGAAAGAAATTGTAGAAAATAGTGACGGATTATCTACACCTCAGGTTGCAGAAAAAATGGATGACCTTCGGCGAAAGATTTTTGGAAATGTAATAGATTATACTGAAATCAAACAGCATTATAATCAATTAATGCTCGATTACTTTCCGTATATGAAAAATAAAGTTGATACATCTGAAAATCATTTAAAAACAGCAATACAGTATGCGATGGTTGGAAACTATATCGATTTCGGAGCTTTAGAAAATGTAAATGAAGGTGAACTGAAAGTTCAATTAGATGAAGCAGTAAATATAACTATAGATTCTAAGCTGTTAGATGTATTTAAAAACGATTTGGTCAATGCAAAAAGGCTGGTTTATTTTACTGATAACTGCGGAGAAATTGTAACAGATAAGTTATTGATTTCAACCCTTCGCGATATTAATCCTGATTTACATATAACTGTGATTGTAAGAGGAAAACCGGTTTTAAATGACGCCACATTGGAAGATGCGAAACACATTCACATGGAAGATGTTGCGCAAAAGGTAATCGGAAACGGTACAGGATTGCCGGGTAATGTGATCGGAGCAATATCCCAAGAAGCAATGACAGAGGTAGAGAATGCGGATCTGTTAATTTCTAAAGGTCAGGGAAATTATGAAGGATTAAGCGGTTGCGGATTAAATATCTATTACCTGTTCTTGTGTAAATGTGAGATGTTTATGAGACGATTTGGTGTTGAACAGTTTACGGGGATTATGACAAGAGAATGTAATGAAAAGTAATGCCATTCTTTAAAGTTTTATAACTAAAGGTGTAATAAAAAAGAGGTGTCACAAATGAGAGAAGAGATAAAAGCTCAGCTTCGCAGAATCGAAGAAGAGCAAAATATAAAAATGCTTTTAGCTGTTGAATCAGGAAGTCGCGCCTGGGGATTTACACCTTATTTACACCTTTGGAAGATCGGATTGGTAATCAAGACATATGGAAACTACAAGGGATATGTTTTGAAAATTAGGAATTCATATACTTATCCCGCTTGATGCGTCATTCTTGTTCTGAAAACAGGAACAGAATCCTTACAGCGACTGTAAGTGTTCTTTATTGTGTTTCTGTGCTATCATTTACCTAGAAATGGATAGGAGGTATTCACATGAAACCAATTTTGAATATTGAAAATCTTACCAAAGTCTATGGGACTTTGCCAAACCAGACGAGAGCCCTGAACGGAATCACTTTTCAGGTCATGCCGGGAGAGTTTCTCGGTATTATGGGAAGCAGTGGTTCCGGTAAATCCACGCTTCTCAACTGTATTGCAACTGTGATTCAGCCCACAGGTGGAAGCATTCAGGTGGAGGGTGATACTCTGCAATCGATCAAGGGAAAGGCTCTTGCAGAGTACCGTGGGAAAAAGGTTGGTTATCTATTCCAGAACTTTGAATTGCTGGACAACCTGACTGGCAGGGAAAACATCCTGCTCCCGACTTCTTTGCATGGGGTATCTGAAGCAGAAAGCAGACAGCGGCTGAAGCAGTTGGCTGTCTATCTGGAAATCACTGATGTTCTGGATAAGTTTCCGTCCAAGATGTCCGGTGGCCAGCGTCAGCGTGTTGCGGCAGCAAGAGCTCTGATCTTACATCCTCAAATGATCCTTGCCGATGAACCGACGGGTGCGCTGGATTCTAAGAACGCAAAAAGTCTTATGGAGAAGCTGTCCGGCCTGAATCGTGACGAACAAGCTACGATCCTGATGGTAACCCATGATTCCAATGCCGCTAGCTTCTGTAAGCGCATCCTGTTCATCCAGGATGGCGTGATCTTTCATGAGCTTCGGCGTGGAGACGAAAGCCAGCAGGAGTTCTACGGGCGCATCCTGAAGGTGATGGCGCAACTGGGAGGGGGCAGCGCAAATGTTCTCTAATCTCATTCTTCGGAACAGCCGCCGCAGCCGAAAGGAAAACGGTCTGTTTTTCAGCTCCCTGGTGATTTCCATTGTTGCCTTTTACATGATTCTTTCCATCTCCACTCAAGATGTAATGCTCTTTTTGCAGAAAATGGAGAGTGACGCAGTTAACAAACTTCTGCTTCTGATTCCTGCGTTTTATGGAATGACCCTCGGTATTCTGTTCTTTTTGATCTATTTTGCCTGCAAGTATCAATTCGAGCGCAGACGGCATGAGTTTGGTGTTTATCTAATGTTGGGGATGCGTAGAAGTAAACTGTTTGGTATGCTTCTGGCGGAAGATTGCCTGATCAGTATTCTTGCCATGTTCATAGGCTTACCTGTAGCTGTGGTGCTTTCAGAAATTGTCAGTCTTGTCACCGCTAAGCTGGTAGGCATGGGAATCATCGGTCATCAGTTTTCTTTATCCTGGTCTGCAATCGAATGGACGATGGCAGGATTTCTGGCAATTAAGCTGTCGGCACTTCTGATTTTGAGTAGACGAATCAGCCGCCAGGAGATAGACGCTTTGCTATCCCAGTCAACGAACCGCACCAAAAAGCAAATGCCCTCTGTTATCTATGGACTGGCTGCTATATGCGGAAGTGTGATGTTGGCAGTGGCTTACTACATGGCGATTCAGGAAATTGCATGGACAAAGGTAAGTATGATGGGACTGACTTTGCTGTTGGGCATAATTGGTACGATGCTGCTTTTCTATGGGATACGTGCGCTGATTGCTTTGATTGTTAAGAAAGGAAAAGGAAATAAGCAGCTTCATGTATTTACCTTCCGGCAGATTCAGGAGAATGTCATTCATCAGTCAAACTCCATGGCCATCAGCTCCCTGCTGATTCTGGCAGCGCTGTGTTGTTTTGGTGCGGGCGTAGGAATTGCAGGAACGAATAACCTGTCTTCTGGTCATGTAATCGACTATACTTTTGAAGATCATACTGCAGAAGATTCATCGCAGGTTCTTCCGAATATAAAGGCAGTCCTGAAAGAAAACAGTTTGGAAAATCAATTTTCAGAGCTTTTTGAAATGAGGGTTGGGCGTATTCGCACCATAGAAGATTATGATAATGCCTACAGCATGAACGCTGTTATGGACTCTCTTCGGAGCTTGCCCCAGTCAGAAGACCGGGATGTCCTTTTGAACAATCTTGATTATGCCACATACCCATATTTGATTTGTTTATCGGACTATAATCGTTTGTTGAAATTGTCCGGCAAACCGGCTCTCCAATTAGGCGAAAAAGAGGCCGCTGTCTATATTGATACAGAGTTTACTACGGTAAGCCGTACCGCAATGCTGAACCAAGTATTGGCCGGACAGCCCAAGGTGGAACTGGATGGTAGTCCGATTCATCTTACAGGAGAGGTTCAGTCTGTGAATTTGGTCACGGACCGTTCTATAACCTTGTCCTTTGCATTGATTCTTCCGGATGAAGCATTCCTATATTATAGCCAAGGAATGTATGATACCTATGTCAATGCGGTGCTCAGTGAGCAGGCTCTGGATGGAAATAGCCTTATGACTGCATATTTGGATTTGAATGAGAAGCTGGACGAAACTGGCATTGAATATGAAAGCTATCTTCAGAATATGGGTCGTCAGCTTTTCTACACCATAGCATCCAGTTATATTACCCTCTATCTTGCGATTGTTTTCCTGGTAGTTGCCAACACCATCGTGGGTGTTCAGTTCCTGATGAGTCAGCAGAAAACCGGGCGCAGATACCAGACGCTGATCCGCCTGGGAGCTACTTACGAAACCCTTTGCCAGTCTGCTAGAAAGCAAATTACCTGGTTTATGGGACTTCCTGTATTGGTTGCGGCTGTCAGCAGTCTGTTTGGAGTCAGGGCGTTATTTACAGGGATACTCTCGTCTCGAACCCGTGGGACAGTGTCTGAAATGCTGCTTGTATCTGTTGCTATGATTTTGCTGCTTTGCGTGATAGAATATATTTATATGAGAGTGGTCAAGCGATCCAGTGATCGGTATTTGCTGACACTGATGCAGCCACAGAGAGAAGAATAATTTGGAAGGAGGTGCTGTCGTGAAAAGAATTGCTGTTGTGGAAGATGAAGTCTATATGCGGGAAGAACTCTGCAATATGCTCCAAAAGGACGGGTATGTTGCGGAGGCAATCAGCGAGTTTGAAGATGCCGCGCGGCTCTTGGCAGCCCTCCGTCCTGACCTTGTGATCTTAGACCTGAATTTGCCGGAGATCAGTGGCTTTCAAATCTGCCAGGAACTAAAGAATAAAACCGCTATCCCCGTCCTGGTACTGACTTCCAGAGATCAGGTAAAGGATGAACTGCAAGCGTTCCACTTGGGTGCCGATGAATATTTGACGAAGCCGTGTAGAAAAGATCGACTTCTTGCCAGGGTATCCAATATTCTCAAAAGGTATGAAGGCCGTACCAATCTCATGGAGGGACCAAATTTCCTGTTAGACCAGCAGACCTACACGCTTTATATTCATAATACCTCTGTCGTGCTTCCAAAAAATCAGGGAAAACTGTTGGTTGCTCTTTTGTCCGGCGGCGATGCTCTGGTCACGACGGAGCAGCTTTGCGTAGCACTATGGGGAACCACGGAATACATAGACGAAAATGCCTTGCAGGTTAATCTGACCAGGCTGAAAAAGACGATGTCCGGTCTTGAGATGAAGCAGCGAATCGTTGCGGTTCGTGGGATGGGCTATCGTCTGGAAACGGGGGTGGCTCCATGAAGCAGCTTTGGCGCATAACAGAGCGATACTATCCCTGGCTATTGTTGCTGTTGGGCGTGGATTGCTTTTGTGCTATCATTCTTTGGATTTCTGACATTCAGGCATTTCAAACCTTGATTGGGTTACTAGTTCTGACAAGCCTCTTTTTGTTTTCAGCGATTCTGTTTGTACTAAACAAGCGGGAGACCACCTGCCGAGAGCTGTTCCGGGATTTCCTCAGTGATCCTACCATCTGCAACGAGGAACGGCTGCTCAGTGCCATCAGCCAGGAAGAAGGAGAATCTATCCGGCTTCTGGCATCAGTTTTACAGGAACACAAAACTGAGAGTAACAGTATGGCAGATGCCCTACAGGACTATGAAGAATATGTGGAGGGCTGGGCACATGAAGCGAAAACGCCCCTATCGTTGTTGACCATGCTCCTGGATAATCGGAGTGACGAAATATCTCCTCCCCTGCAAACAAAGCTAGATTATGTCCGCAGTCAGCTTCAGGAGGATGTCACTCAAATGTTATACTATGCCCGGTTAAAGAGCAGTACAAAGGATTATCAGTTTGAGGATATCAATTTGAATGACTGCTTGGGGGAAGTTCTGGATGACTATGCCCCACTTTTGGAAGAAAAGCAGTTTGCAATTCTCAATAAACTGCAATCTAAAACAGTCTATACAGACCGTAGAGGGCTTCAGTTTATGTTGGGACAGATCGTGAGCAATGCCATAAAATATAGCAGCGATAGTCCCATGCTAACGATCTCTATGATACATTCGGAGACCGCAGATGTCCTTTCAGTTGAGGATAATGGCATCGGTGTAAAAAAATATGATCTGCCGTATATTTTTCAAAAGGGCTTTACCGGGGATTCTACTGACAGCAGAAAGAAAGCTACCGGTATAGGGCTTTACCTGGTTAAGAAGATGGCAGACGATCTAAACCTCGTCTGGAGCTGCTTCCCAATGGGGAAAGGGCTTTAAGATAGTCATCTTCTTTCCAAAATTGAGATGAGACTCCGAAGGTCATTCCAGGTGCTGTCAGCATCAGCTTAGCTATGCAGGAAGAACAAGAGAAGCAAGTGCAGTTACCGGATCCGCTTACAGTTCCATTAACGAGAAGATACCCGGTTTTGGCAGATATATTTAATCGGCTAGGATATATGGAACGTAAAAGTAGTGGATCTGGAAAAATCATCGGCGGCTCCCTCGGAATGTCCCTCAGAAAAAATGGCTATGACGTTAGGAATAAGTTCCAAGACTGTAAAACGTCATATCAAAGATATAGGTATTGTCCGATTTATTGGTCGTGGTTCCAATGGACACTGGGAAATAATTGATGATTAGAAATAGTTTACTGATATTGATACAATGATGGGAGAGTAAAAATGATTATCAGAAAAGCAGAAGAAAAAGATATTCCAAGAATTTTAGAGCTATTAAAACAGGTGTTACAAATTCATGCAGATATAAGACCTGATATTTTTATTCCGGATACGACCAAATATACTACAGACGAATTGACAGAGCTTCTGAAAAATAAAGAAAAACCGGTATATGTTGCAGTAAATGAGGATGATGTTTGTATAGGGTATGCATTTTGTCAATTGCAGGAGCAGCCCTTTTCAAATAATATGGTGCAGTTTAAGTCTCTCTTTATTGATGATCTATGTGTCGATCAAGAGGCTCGAGGCCAGCATATTGGCGAAAGTCTGTTTGAATATGTAAAAAGTGAAGCGAAACAGCTGGGATGTTATGAAGTAACATTAAATGTATGGGCAGGAAATATTTCCGCAGAGAAATTTTATGAAAAAATGGGAATGCGAACAAAAGAAAGACAAATGGAGTACATATTATAAGATCGTTTTCATTTCTGGGATTACAATCAATAAAGCCGGTGAAGGATTTTGAATCCCGCATCGGCTTTGTTGAATTTATAGATCACTCGAAAGCTTATGCAACTGTAAAGGTGCTGAACCGTTAAAACTTTATTTGCTATGGTTCAGCAGTGCTTTAATGTCTTCTTCCGGTGTGGTAATAGGTGCAATGCCATAATTCTCCACTAGAAAATTCAGAATATTAGGAGACAAAAACGCCGGAAGAGAAGGACCAAGACGAATGTTTTTGATACCTAAATGCAGAAGCGTTAACAAGATGCAGACAGCCTTCTGTTCATACCAGGAGAGAACAAAGGAGAGTGGAAGTTCATTTACGGAACATCCAAATGCATCTGCAAGTGCCACAGCAACCTGAATCGCACCATAAGCATCATTGCACTGACCCATATCCATCAGCCGTGGCAGACCACCGATTTCTCCCAGCTCAAGATCATTAAAACGAAATTTTCCACATGCCAGGGTGAGGACAATACTGTCAGAAGGTGTCTGTTTTACGAATTCTGTGTAATAGTTTCGGCCCGGTTTGGCACCATCACAGCCGGCAACCAGGAAGAAATGACGGATTGCTCCTGATTTTACAGCTTCTACTACAGTATCTGCATGAGACAGGATAGCCGCATGACCAAAACCGGTTGTCACTTTTGTACCGCCATTGATGCCTGTGAGTATCTGATCTTCCTTGTAACCACCCAGTTCCAGTGCCTTTTCAATAACCGGCGTAAAATCTTTCTTTTCATCGATATGAACAGCACCTGGGAAAGCAACCATTTCTGTTGTAAATACTCTGTCAGCATAGCTGCTTTTTGGCGGCATCAGACAGTTGGTAGTGTAGAGAATCGGAGCAGGAAGATGATCAAACTCTTTCTGCTGATTCTGCCATGCGGTTCCAAAATTCCCTTTTAAGTGAGAGAATTTTTTTAAGAACGGATATGCATGGGCAGGGAGCATTTCACCATGAGTATAGATGTTGATTCCTTTTCCCTCTGTTTGTTCAAGTAAAAGCTGCAGGTCTCTCAGATCATGTCCGGTCACGACAATAAAAGGCCCCTTTTCTATGGTAAGTGTCACATCGGTTGGTTCTGGTATTCCATAGGTTTCTGTATTTGCCTTGTCAAGAAGTGCCATACATTTCAGATTGATTTCTCCTACTTTGAGCACTGTGGGAAGCAGAGTTTCCACACTCTCTCCATAACCAATCATAAACAATGCTTCGCAGAAGAATCGATTCACCTCGGCATCTTCATAATTCAGAACATTTGCATGATAGGCATAGGCTGCCATCCCACGAATCCCGAAAAGAATAAGAGACTTCAGAGAACGGATATCTTCGTTGGCATCCCACAGTTGTTGCATATCGTATTCATCTGTTTTACCGCATGGTGACTGACATTTGCTGCAGTCAGGAACCAGTCTTTCTTTTTCAGCTCTGACTTTTTGTATCATGTTTTCAATTGATGCATCGTCAAAATTCACATTTGTAACTGTAGTAAACAATCCTTCAATTATGATTTGCCCGGTTCTTTTAGAAATAGCAGTTGAACCGTCAACAGCTCTTGCAAGGCTGATCAACGCACCTGTCAGTTCATCCTGTAATCTGGCTGTATCTGCTTTTTTCCCACAGGCGCCGGCATTTCCTGTGCAGCCGGTACATCCGACTGTCTGTTCACACTGAAAACAAAACATTTTCTTATCCATTATTGCATTCTCCTTTTTTATTCTATAGTTTTCCCATCAATACCTATTGTTATAACCTGCCATGGTAAGAATTTTCCACTATTTTGAAGCGCTTTTTTTGCTGCCATCTCCAGACCACCACAGCAAGGAACTTCCATCCTTACGATCGTTACGCTTTGGATGTTGTTATTTTGAATGATTGCAGTTAATTTCTCACTATAATCCACCTGATCTAATTTAGGGCAACCGATTAATGTTACCTTATTCTGAATAAAATCCTTATGAAAACTTGCATAAGCGTAAGCAGTGCAATCGGCTGCGATTAAAAGCTTTGCACAGTCAAAATATGGTGCACTGACTGGTGCAAGTTTAATCTGGACTGGCCAGTTCTGAAGTTTTGATACAGAATCTACGGTTGAAGATGGTTTTACAGACTCAGGTGTTTCTGTCCGCCGAATCTGCATGATTTTAGAACCAGGACAACCGGTGTGCGTAGACATTGCCTGATTTTGAGCAATTTTCTTATTCTGTGCTTCTTTTACGGCTTCTTCGTCATATGCAGGAGCCTCCCTCTCTTCAAAAGAAATGGCACCAGTAGGACATTCCGGGAGACAATCACCAAGTCCGTCACAGAAATGTTCTCTCACCAATTCTGCTTTTCCGTTAATGATATCAATGGCACCTTCATGACAGGCATCTGCACAAGCACCACATCCATTACATTTCTCTTTATCAATTCGAATAATCTTTCTTATCATTTTTACCCTCCGTTTATAGTATTTTACTTTTGTTTCTGTTAGAATCATAGTATAATAAATACAACTTGTATGTTTGATTTCCAACAGGAGGAACGATTTTGAAAAAATATTTGCCTATTCTAAGAAACAGTCCATTCTTCAAAGGTCTTACAGATAACGAAATATTATCCATATTGCATTGTGTAAATGCAACAATAATTTCCAAAGAACGAAATTCTTATGTTTTCAGAGCAGGAGATTCTACTGAAGTAATGGGACTTGTGTTGTCAGGCTGTGTTCTTGTGATTCAGGAAGATCTCTGGGGACATCGGAATATTCTGTCAAAATGCCATACCGGTGATTTCTTTGGTGAGCCATATGCAGCAAGCCCGGGAGCTGTTTTAAATATCAGTGTGATAGCAGATGAGGATTGTGAGATTATTTTCCTGAATGTTCAGAGACTTCTTGTTTCCTGTCCAACTGCATGCGAACATCATCAGAAGCTGATCCGTAACATGGTCAGTGTCCTGGCAAATAAGATACTGATCCTGAACGATAAGATCTCCCATGTAGGAAAACGAACAACCAGAGATAAACTATTGTCGTATCTGTCAGCAGAATCTATCAGACATTCGTCGTTATCTTTTGACATTCCTTTTGACCGGCAGCAGCTGGCAGATTATCTTTGTATAGATCGTGCGGCAATGTCTACAGAGATATCAAAGTTACAAAAAGAAGGCTATCTAAAAACAAATAGAAAACATTTTGAATTGACTGTTTCTAATGACACAGATTCAGGAATAAAAATGTGACATGTGTCACAGAAAATATAGAATCAATTCAAAAGCTATTCTATAGTGCAAGAGGAGGAAGCATTAAAATGATAAATAAATTACATTTGGCAATGATTGAATTATACAGAGGGGATGCAAAGAGGATTCAACATTTTTGTAAAGTACATAGTTATGCAAAATTGATCGCAGAAACAGAAAATGTAGATAAGGAATGCTTGTTTATCATTGAAGCAGCAGCTTTAACACATGATATTGGAATTCATTTCTGCGAAGAAAAATATGGAAACTGCAATGGAAAATTACAAGAAAAAGAAGGTCCTGCAATTGCAGAAAAATTACTCCAAGAATTAGGCTTTGATCAGGATGTATCTGAGCGAGTCCAGTATTTGATTGCACATCACCATACATATAATAATATTGATGAAATTGATTACCAGATATTGGTAGAGGCTGATTTCCTGGTTAATATTATGGAGGATGGTTTATCGAAAGAAGCTGCATTAAAAGCTTATGAAAGTATTTTCAAAACAACATGCGGGAAAATGATTTGCAGGGAGATGTTTGATTTTTGCAGTTGATAATCAGACGAATATTTAGACCAGCTGTGAAGATAAAGCAGCATTTAAATACGGCAAAACAAAAGTAAGATATCACATAATAAAATGGATTTATTGCCGATATTACGGTATACTTATAAAGATAGATTTGTGACTGGAAAAGTGATCGCATGAAGAATGTGAGGTAAATTATGCTTGAAAATAAATTAGGTATTACAGATTCTACAGAATTAGCAAGAATGGAAGAAAAAATCAGTAAGCAAAAAGCGCTTGAAATGTTTGAAAGTGGCTTTTTTGAGACATTAGAACCGGGGACTTATAAAAGTCTTGCATTGATCCATCAATATCTTTTTGATGAGATTTATGATTTTGCCGGTAAATTAAGAAAGGTTAATATTTCAAAAGGAAATTTTAGATTTGCTCCGCTAATGTATTTGGAAACAGCATTACAGAGTATAGACAAAATGCCACAGTCAACTTTTGATGAAATTGTCGAAAAATATGTTGAAATGAACGTGGCTCATCCGTTCCGAGATGGAAACGGCCGTGTAGGCAGATTGATTATGTTTAAGGAATGTCTGAAATATAATATCGTGCCGTTCATTATCGAGGACAATCTGAAGATGTTCTACTACCGTGGACTGAAAGAGTGGAACAATGAGAAAGGTTATTTGACAGATACCTGTCTGACCGCACAGGATAAGTATAAGGCGTATTTGGATTATTTTAGAATTGCATATTAAACGTGATTCAAAGTGAAAAATTTGCGCTTTGAGAAATGATAAAGTTGAACAGGTATCTGAAAAACTGGAAAAACAGATAAATCATCAGCCGCTTTCTGAGTTGTTTGGTCTTGTTGCTGTTACTAATGCGGAAAAAGTAATTCTTGAGCGTATTCAGGAAAAACAGGGACAGATAAAAGAATATTTAAAGAATATTATGGCTGAAATAGCTCTGATAATAAGGAGGAGCGAATGATAGATATAGAAAAAGTGGGAGTGAGATATATGGAGCAATTACTGATTGTTGAAGATGATATCGGTTTGAATCAAGGGTTATGCAAAGCGCTGAAAGCAGATGCTCGGCAGATCATTTCCTGTCAAGACCTAAAAACGGCGAAGGAGCAGCTACTTTGCGGCGGTGTATCCCTGATCCTGTTGGATATTAATCTGCCGGATGGCAGTGGGCTTGAGCTGCTCCGAGAGATCAAGGAAAACATGCCTGGGATTCCTGTTATTCTGCTGACTGCCAATGATACTGATCTGGACATCGTAGACGGATTGGAGAGAGGCGCTGATGATTACATTACCAAGCCCTTTTCTCTTTCGGTTTTGCGGGCAAGGGTGAATACCCAACTGCGAAAGCAAGCGTCAAGCCATAAAAATGCGCCGATTTGTATTGATCTTTTTCAATTTGACTTTGAGGCGATGACCTTTTATGCGGGAGATTCAAAAGTGGAATTGAGTAAAACAGAACAAAAATTACTGCGCCTGCTTGTTGAAAATCGAGGTCGAACCATGGCACGTGGAGACCTTGTAGACCGGATCTGGACAGATGGCGCAGAATATGTGGATGAAAATGCTTTGTCTGTTACGATCAAGCGACTGAGGGATAAGCTTGGTGCACAGAAATACATTAAAACCGTCTATGGAATCGGTTATAGCTGGGTGACAAAAGATGAATAGAACCGGCATTGTGATCATACTGCTGTGTTTTCTGGCGGCGGTAGCTGTTGTGTTATGGGAGCGGAGAAAGGCCAGAAAAACGATGGGAGAAATCGAAAGGATGCTGGATGCTGCCATGACCGGCTCCTTTTCTGAAACCACTTTTGATGAAAGTCAGCTGTCTTCTTTGGAAACAAAGTTTGCACACTATCTTTCTGCAGCAGAAGCATCTTCTCGAAATGTAGCGCAGGAAAAAGACAAAATCAAATCCTTGATTGCGGACATTTCCCACCAGACGAAAACGCCGATAGCAAATCTGCTGTTATACAGCGAGCTTTTAATGGAGGAAGCGCTGCCTGTATCGGCGAAGGCAAATGTCGAGGCGCTGTACAAACAATCGGAAAAGCTGCGATTTTTGATCGATTCTCTCGTAAAACTTTCCAGACTGGAAAACGGAATCATTTCACTTGCCCCTCAGCAAGCAGCGCTACAGCCACTGCTTGAAAGCGTAGTAGAACAATATACCGCCAAGGCTTCTGAAAAAGGATTGTCTTTGCAACTGCAGGATACCGATGCTTTTGCTGTATTCGACTTCAAATGGACAGCGGAAGCGCTGGCTAATATCGTAGACAATGCCATTAAATATACGGAGCATGGCACAATCAGGATTTCTGCTGTAAGTTACGAAATGTTTGCAAGGATCGATATATCGGATACTGGCACAGGCATTTCGGAAAGTGAGCAAGCGAAGATATTTGCTCGCTTTTACCGCTCAAATAGTGTGCAGAAACAAGAAGGTGTGGGCATTGGCTTATATCTTGCCCGACAGATCATATCCGGCGAGGGCGGTTATATCAAGGTTGCTTCCGTTCCGGGAAAAGGAAGTGCGTTTTCCATATTTCTGCCGAAATAACAACAATTCTTTCAAAACTGTTAGATTTTTTTGCGCCCTCGCAAGAATGTGGAAAGAATCCTATGCGATAATCTGTATGTGTAAAAGGATTATTTCCTTTCATACATACAGATTTTTTCATGGAGGTACTCATTTATGGAAGTTTTACAGGCAAAAGACCTGAAAAAGATTTATGGCTCCGGCAATAACGCAGTTCATGCGTTGGATGGAGTTGATTTAAGTGTGAAGAAGGGCGAATTTGTTGCAATTGTCGGCACATCCGGCTCCGGAAAATCCACGTTGCTGCACATGCTGGGCGGGCTGGATCGCCCTACAAGCGGTACGGTCATGGTGGACGGACAGGATATTTTCTCCCTGAAAGAGGAAGCGCTGACCATCTTCCGCCGCAGAAAAATCGGCTTTGTATTTCAGAGCTACAATCTTGTTCCGGTGCTGAATGTATATGAAAATATCATTTTACCCATTGAACTGGATGGTGGAAAGGTAAACAAGAATTTTGTGCAGCAGATCGTGCAGACGCTTGGACTGAGCGACCGCTTGGATGCGCTGCCAAATCAGCTCTCAGGCGGTCAGCAGCAGCGTGTGGCAATCGCCCGTGCTTTGGCGGCAGCACCCGCTATCATTCTGGCAGATGAACCGACAGGTAATCTGGATTCCAAAACCAGCCAGGATGTATTGAATCTTTTGAAAGTCACCAGTCAAAAATTCGCCCAGACAATCGTAATGATCACTCACAACGAAGAAATTGCGCAGATGGCAGACCGCATTATCCGTATCGAAGATGGTCGGATCGTCTCCGAGAACTAACGGGAGGTGGCTACGATGAATGTCAAAAACAGAAAATGTATTCGAAAGCTCAGCTTAAAATCTCTTTATGCAAATCGGCGCCGCAATCTGATTGCAATTTTTTCCATTGCGCTGACAACGCTGCTATTTACGTCCATGTTCACCATTGTCTTGTCATTGAACGCCAGTTATGAAACCTACCAGTTTCGGCAGGTAGGCGGCTATGCACACGGCACCTTTAAGGATGTTTCCCCCGAGCAGGCGGAACGCATCGCTACCCACCCAAAGGTGAAGGCTGTGGGGGCACGGAAGGCAATCGGTATCACTGCGGATGGTGTCTTTTCCAAAACGCCTGCAGAAATCAGCTACATGGATGCCAACTGTACCAAATGGAGCTATGCCACCCCAACTACCGGGCGGATGCCCGAAAGCGGCAAAGAGGTGGCTATGGATACGACAGCGTTGCAGCTGCTTGGTGTGACACCGGAACTGGGCGCCGAGGTCGCGGTTTCATATTCCATCACGGACAAAGATCAAACCGCCTTTACTGTAACAGATACCTTTACGCTAGTAGGCTATTGGGACTATGATGAACTAATGCCTGTTCACTACATCAACATCAGCCGTGATTACGCAGATGACATCGAAGCGCAGGCAGTGAAAACAGGGTTACAGCCTTTCCGCACCGATTTGAATGTCATGCTGGCCTCCGGCATAAATATTCAAGGGCAGATGGAGCAGGTGGATACCGATCTTGGCTACACCTGGGACAGCTATACTGATCCCAACAGCGTCCGAATCGGCGTCAATTGGGGATATACCTCATCCCAGCTGGAGTCGCAGCTCGATCCAGAGCTGATAATTGCCATAGCAGCTTTTTTGCTGCTGGTGATTTTCACGGGGTATCTTATCATCTATAACATTTTTCAGATCTCTGTTGCAGGGGATATCCGGTTTTACGGACTTCTGAAAACCATTGGCACAACGCCCCGGCAGCTCAAACGCATCATTCGCCAGCAGGCACTTCTGCTTTGTCTGATCGGCATTCCGGCGGGGCTGCTACTGGGCTACGGCATCGGTGCTGTTCTGATGCCTGTTGTCTTGCGCTCCACCAAGTTGGATGCAGGCATCACCACCATCAGCACTTCGCCTGTGATCTTCCTTGGTTCCATGCTGTTTGCCCTGTTGACGGTGCTCTTGTCCTGTTCCAAGCCTGGAAAAATGGCAGCCAAGGTCTCTCCGGTGGAGGCTATCAAATATACGGATGCAATGCAGACTAAGAAAAAACAGCGCAGCACCCGGGGAGCCAAGCTCCATCAGATGGCCTTTGCCAATCTGGGACGAAACAAGAAAAAGACGGTGCTGGTGGTGTTGTCTCTGGCACTGTCGGTGACACTGTTCAATGCGCTGTGTGCTTTTGTGGGAGGCTTCAGCATGGAGAAGTATGTATCCTCCATGACCTGCGCCGATTTTATCGTCAGCACTCCCGACTATTTCCATTTCAACCCGGCAGATGAATTCATCACGCCAGAACAGATCGAGGAGATCGCAGCAAACACAAAGGCCAGTCTTTCCGGCACGGGATATGCTGTGCGAAAAACCGCATACCTGTGGATGACGGAGGATGCTCTGCGGCAGAACTATGCAAGGTACGAAAGCGCCGAGCAGTTGGACAGCCATATGAGCCGTCTGGAGCACCGGGGCAATATGGTGATGGGAGATAGCAGAATCGAGGCTCTGGATAACAGCCTGTTTGACAAGCTGCAAGTGTTCGACGGAGATATTTCTCCTATGCTGAAGCCGGACAATAACGCCATTGCCATTGCGGTTTCTTTGGATGATTACGGCAATCTGCCCAATCCTGAATACTACCCCAAGGTGGGAGACACGATTACCGCTACCTATGCGGATGATGTGAAATATATCGACAGCCGCACAGGAGAACTCTGCACCGAAGATACACCGGAGGAGTACCTTCAGGCAAAATTGTATGGAGCCAGAGATGTAGAGTACACGGTATGCGCTTTGGTAGAACTTCCGTATTCCATGGGTTATCGTTATGGTGGTGCTGGCTATGATGCAGTTTTGTCTGTGGACACCGCACAGAGGGACAGCGGTGGTGCGACCATTCCGATGCTCTACCTGTTCGACACAGCGGACGAAGCTGACGAGGCCGAAGCAGAACAATATCTATCGATGCTCACTGCCGGTGAGTTTTCGCCCTTGATGTATGAAAGCAAAGCTACGGCTCGCTCTGAGTTCGCTCAGTTCCGACAGATGTTCCTTCTGATAGGTAGTATCCTCTGTACTATCATTGGCTGGTGGGACTCTTAAATTTCTTCAACGCCATGATGACCGGTATTCTTTCCCGCCGCCGTGAATTTGCTGTGCTTCAGGCTGTAGGAATGACGAACCGGCAGCTTAAAACCATGCTGATCTACGAAGGATTGTTTTACGCTATGTCTTCCGTAGCGGCGGCCTTTATTCTGTCGCTGGCGGTGGGACCTCTTGCAGGGAAAATGCTGGGCAGTATGTTCTGGTTCTTTGAGTATCAGTTCACCGTTCTGCCTGTCCTGCTGACAATTCCGGTATTTCTTCTGCTGGGGTTGCTGATCCCCTGCATGATGTATGACAATGCAGCAAAATGCAGCGTTGTAGAGCAATTAAGGGATGCTCAATAACTGTTAAACCAAGGGTTGGAAGGCATAGACGGTTAGAAAATAACCCACGGGATTTTATGCAGATATTACATGTAAATATAGATGATTTTTTGGACGTAACATGATAGAATGGTTACAACAAAAAAAGGAGAACACCCATGAAACCAAGAACAGAAATCAGCATGCAGCTCTACAATCTGATGATGGAACGAGGTTACCCGGAGAATTTATGTGATCTTGTCACCAGAAATCTGAATACCGATTATACAGCAACAAGGATGATCGGATATTTATCCCATTATTCTGATTTGCCGGATGTAGAAGTTGTGGATGAAATGCTTGCTATTTTAAGTGACCGTAACGAGCTTATCAAGAAAAACGAATCTGAACAGGCACAGGCCAGGATCAGTGAGATTTACAGATTTGGATTAGATATTAAATAAAAGTGGAATAGATAAGAGGGAGCAAAATCTGCCCCCTCGATTATTTTTGCTCTAAAATATAAGCCAATAAAGCGTCGCATCCTTCATTTACGTCTCTGTAAGTTGCATCAAAATTCCCAGTATACCAGGGATCTGCGATATCAGCGTCTTTCCGTGATGTGTAATCTAAAAGTTTAGAAACCTTACCGTCCGGATCACCTTTAAGCATGCGGTTAAGATATTTTATATTAATCGAATCCATACCTATGATATAATCGAAATTATCATAATCGGAAAATGTAATCTGTTTTGCACGATGTGGTACTAAAGGAATTCCAACTTCTTTTAGTTTGTTTACTGTACCTCTATGCGGTGGATTCCCGATTTCTTCTGTGCTTGTCGCAAAGCTGTCTATTACAAACTGATCACTCAATCCTTTTTCTTTTACCTTATAGGTAAACACGCTTTCGCTTAAAGTTGATCTGCAAATATTTCCCCAACATACAAATGCTACTCTTATTTTCATGATGTACCTCATTCTTCTAAATAAATATACCGGAAATATTTCTCCCTGTCTCTTATGCCTCCAATGCATAGGAAAGAAGCTTTTTCAAATTGTGATGAAACTGACGTTTATATGCATGTATTTTTTTCTTCTCAGAAACGGAATAGTGTTTCTCCACGTAGATATCATATCGTTTAAACATGCTTCGGAAATCCGTATCCTGTTTTTGTCCCCAACGGACCAGTACCCAGTTCATGGCATCTATATTCCAGTATTCGCTTGGAATTCCTGCCATTTTCAATGTGGTGATCTGGCGCATTGCCTGCATGGAAAGACGGCTGAGCTGGCGTTCACGGTGCATCTCATCCGGATCATTTTTCCCAAGTTTTTTCATTAATTTTTGAGAGAGTGTCTTTGTCTTGGAAGCACGCTCCATTACACGAACACTTTGATCAATGATATCCTGGAGCTGCACTGCTGCATTCCAGTAAGTCACGAAAGAAACGGATTCTTTCTCATCTTCCGGCGTAAGTTTAAATGTCTTAAAAACACGGTCTGTAACTCCAAAAATTTCCAGATTATAAGCTTTTCTTTTCGCCGGATTGGAAAGAACCCGGTAGGCTTCCAGAATCTCCTGCATAAAAGCAGTTGTATCTATATCTTTATGCATATTGGCATCCGGATGGTAGACCTTAGCCAATGCATTTTTCGCTGAAGTAATTTCTTCCAGAGTCGCATCTCTGGATACACCTAAGATATCGTAATAAGTGCGTGAGCTCATTTTGACCTCCTAATATTAGATTCCATTTTTCTGAAATCACAGAAAATGGACAGTACTTCTAATATACGCCTGTAAAATTGAAAAGTCAATTCTCTCCAGACATATTTCCTCTCCATCGCTACTATACTGGTAAAAGAATAGTCCATGGGGGAATTGCAGATGAAGAAAGGTTTTACAGTGATTCTACTGGGTGTTTTTCTGCTGTATAGGATTGCATTTCCAACAACTGTAGTCCACGCAGAAGAAGTAGAAATAAGTGCGCCGTCTGGTATTCTTATGGAAATGTCTACGGGAACGGTTTTATTTGAAAAAGATGCAGATACTGCGCGGCCACCGGCAAGTGTTACAAAGATCATGACAATGTTGTTAATCTTTGATGCATTAGAAAACGGAACCATATCACTTGATGATGAAGTGTCAACTTCCGAGTATGCAGCTTCTATGGGAGGATCTCAAGTATTCCTGGAACCTGGAGAGATGCAGACAGTAGGTACGCTGCTAAAATGCATTTCTGTCGCAAGCGCAAACGATGCATGTGTAACTATGAGTGAATGTATCTGCGGTAATGAACAAGAATTTGTAAAACAAATGAATGCGCGGGCAAAAGGACTTGGAATGAAACATACAAACTTCGTAAACTGTAACGGATTAGATACAGATGGCCATGAGATGAGTGCCAGAGACATTGCACTCATGTCGCGGGAACTGATGACCAAATATCCGCAGATAAAGGACTACTGTACAGTCTGGATGGAAAATATCACGCATACAACTGCCCGTGGTTCTTCAGAATTTGGCCTGACGAATACAAATAAACTGATCCGGCAGTACGAATATGCGACTGGTCTGAAAACCGGATCCACCGGAAAGGCAAAGTTCTGTGTATCGGCAACGGCAAGTAAGAATGGTGTGGATCTGATCGCAGTAATTATGGGCGCTGAAGATTCAAAAAGCCGTTTTAAGGATGCGGTAACCTTATTGAATTATGGATTTGGGAAATGTCAGATTTATAATGCAAAAGAGCAGAAACTGCCAGAGGTTCTGGTGAAAGGTGGCAAAGAAGATCATCTAAAGATTCAATATGAGGAAGGATTTACTTATGTAGATACGGAAGGATCCGATTTATCGAAAGTAGAAGAAGTAACAGAAATTCCAGATGAAGTAAAAGCACCTGTGAAAAAAGGGGACACAGTTGGCCGGATTTGTTATCGGATAAATGGGAAAGAAATTGGATCCACAAATCTGATTGCCGCAACACCTGTGGAAAAGGCGGATTTTGGAGATTATCTAAAAAAGATTTGGAAGAAATTATTATAACACTTGTCGGGAACATGGAAAATGTTTTATAATAAAGGATACGAATGCGGGTAGCTCAGAATAATTTTTAGTCTGTTTTATGAAATTTTACTACCCGCAATGGATATAAAAATACAGGAGGCAGATTAAATTAATGATTACAGAACGTATTGATCATACATTATTAAGAGCAGATGCAACAGAGGAAGATATCCGTGGCTTATGTGAGGAAGCAGTTACGTACGGATTTCATTCTGTTTGTGTGAATTCAAGTTGTGTTGCGCTTTGTGCCTCTCTTCTGAAAAATACAGGAATTAAAGTATGTACCGTGATTGGTTTTCCGTTAGGAGCAATGTCAACAACTGCGAAGATTGCAGAAGCAACAGCAGCAGTGAAAGACGGCGCCAAAGAGCTGGATATGGTTATCCATATTGGGGCATTGAAGAGTGGAAACTGGGATTATGTAAGAAGAGATATCGGTGCGGTTGTAGCTGCTGCCGGGGATGACGTGATTGTAAAGGTGATTCTTGAGACATGTCTGCTTACAGACGAAGAGATTCAGGAGGCTTGTCTTGTAAGCCGTGATGCAGGTGCAGACTATGTAAAAACTTCTACCGGTTTCTCAACCGGCGGAGCAACTGTAGAAGCAGTTTCTCTTATGAAGCGTACGGTTGGCTCTGACATGAAGGTAAAGGCATCCGGTGGTATTCATACACTGGAAGACGCACGGAAGATGTTTTATGCAGGTGCAGACCGTATTGGATCAAGTTCCGGTGTGGCGATTGCAGAAGCTGAGATGTCTGAGATACATACGATATGAGCATCTTAGGTTTTTTCACTGTTCTTTTTCTGATTGTGTGCGCGGTTATATTAGCAGAAATGTATCGGGAGCAGCATTCTTTTTGTGTAACACATTACGAAGTACATTCACCAAAGATAACTTGCACAGCCGAAAAAGACCCAGTGAACAGAATTATTTTTTTAAGTGATATGCACAACCATGTTTATGGTAAGCAGAATAATAAATTGTTCGAAGCTATAAAAGCAGAACAGCCGGATCTGATTTTAATTGGCGGAGATATGCTGGTGGCAAAAAATGATGTGCGGTACCAAGAGGCACTGGATTTTGTCAGTCGTCTGCCGCAGCTCTGCCCGGTTTATTATGCCAGTGGAAATCATGAACAGAGAATCAAAGAGAATCAGGAAAACTATTCTTTGTGTTATGAAGAGTATCGTAAAAAGTTACAGGCAGAAGGGGTTCGTTTTCTGGAAAATGAAAGTTGCGATATTCTGTTGGGAAATCAACCGATTCATATCAGCGGATTGGAACTCCCACTGATTGTGAATAAAAAATTCCGCAAGGCGGATGTCACCGCTGAAGATGTACGCAGATGCCTGGGAGAAAAGCATACTACAGGAAATCAGGAAAAACAGCAGGAGACAACAGAGAATTTCGCAGACAACAGTTACCACATTCTGCTTGCCCACAATCCATCCTATATGGAAGCTTATAAGGAATGGGGTGCCGATCTGATTTTGTCTGGACATTTACATGGAGGATGTGTACGCTTGCCGGGAATTGGCGGCGTGATCACTCCGCAGGCATTTCTTTTTCCAAAATATTCAGGAGAGATGACCGTGGAGGGAGAACAGACGATCATCGTCAGCAAAGGGCTTGGAACGCATACATTTAATGTGAGACTGTTCAATCCGGCAGAAGTGATTGCAATCACCCTTTGCAGATAAAAGGAGATTATTATGGGAATACCGGTAAAACTGGAAGTATTTGAAGGACCGTTGGATCTGCTCCTTCATTTGATCGAGAAGAATAAAGTAGATATTTACGATATCCCCATTGTGGAGATTACGAATCAGTACATGGAATATATCCGTCAGATGCAGCGGGAAGATCTGAATGTGATGAGTGAATTTCTTGTTATGGCAGCGACGTTGTTGGATATTAAATGCAAGATGCTTCTTCCAAAAGAAGTCAAAGAAGACGGAGAGGAAGAAGATCCAAGGCAGGAACTGGTTGAACAGCTGCTGCAGTATAAAATGTATAAATACATGTCTTATGAGCTCAGAGACCGCCAGGTAGATGCGGATCTGATTTTATATAAGAATCCGACAATTCCGGAAGAAGTTCTGGAATATGTGGAGCCAGTTGATCTTGACCTTTTACTTGGGGATCTGACAATGGTACAGTTAAAGAAAGTTTTTCAGGAAGTTATGCGTCGGCAGACAGATAAAGTGGATCCGGTAAGAAGTAAATTTGGCAAGATTGAGAAAGAGGAAGTTTCACTCACAGATAAGTTTCTTTATGTGCGTGATTATTTACAGGAACACCGCCGGTTCAGTTTCCGTCAGCTTCTTCAGAAGCAGAAAAGTAAAATGCATGTTGTTGTTACATTTCTTGCAATTCTTGAAATGATGAAGCTGGGTGAAATTTATGTTGAACAAGAATCTACTTGTGGTGAGATCATGATCGAGAGAAAAGGAGACGTAGTGTAAATGGCAGGAGTAAAAACACTTCAGGCTGCAATTGAAGCTATTTTATTTACAATGGGAGAGTCTGTTGAACTAAGTAAAATTGCGAAAGCAATCGAACAGGATGAGCAGACAACCGAAGAATTACTTCAGGATCTGATGAAGAAATACGAATCAAAGAACAGAGGAATCCGCATCATTGAACTGGACAAGTCTTATCAGATGTGTACAAAGAAGGAAATGTATGACTATCTGATCCGTGTGGCAAAGCAGCCAAAGAAATATACTCTGACGGACGTTCTTCTTGAGACAATGTCAATCATTGCATACAAACAGCCGATCACTAAGATCGAGGTAGAGAAGATCCGTGGAGTAAAGTCTGATCATGCAGTAAATAAACTTGTGGAATATGGTCTGGTAGAAGAAGTCGGAAGACTTGATGCACCTGGAAAACCAATTCTTTTCGGCACGACGGAAGAATTCTTAAGAAGATTCAGTGTACCGTCGATTGATGATCTTCCGTCATTGAATCCGGAGCAGCTGGAACATTTCAAAGAAGAAGCAGAGGATGAGGCAAAGATCCGTATGGACATTTGATTTTTGAATTCTACAACTTGCATTGGAATCATAAAATTAAAAGAAGAATGGAGCTTCCAATATAGACAGGAAATCAATTGATGATAGAATTTAAAAAGTGGTATTTCAGAATCTATTTATTCTTTGTTCGCATACTGATTGTCAGCATGATCATTGGAATTTCTTTTCCGGTTCATATTTTTGGAACTACATCTGATCATGCAGGACAAAACTGGAAGATAAATGTCAGTTCTAACGAACGTCAGGTAGTTCCAGATGAGCTAAAACAATTATACGCCCTGTCTGCCGTCTTAATGGATGCAGACAGTGGGCGTATTTTATTTTCCAAAAATGGACAGGAAGAACGGGCAATGGCAAGTACAACAAAGATTATGACCTGCATCCTTGCATTAGAGAGCAGCATAATGGATTCAGAAAATCAGATTGTTACAGTAAGCGATCAGGCTGCTGCACAGCCAAAGGTACATCTTGGAATGGTTGCAGGAGAACGGTTCTATTTAAAAGATCTTCTTTATTCCTTAATGCTGGAGTCACATAATGACTCTGGGGTTGCAATTGCAGAAGCTGTTGCCGGAAGTGTAGAGAAATTCGCAGATCTGATGAACCGAAAAGCGCGGACGATCGGCTGTTATTCTACTTATTTTATCACACCGAATGGATTGGATGCAGCAGATTCAAATGGAATCCACCACACTACAGCAGAAGATCTTGCAAGGATCATGCGTTATTGTATTATGAATTCTAAGAAACAGGAAGAATTT
The DNA here is from genome assembly GCF_003462585.1 of Ruminococcus sp. OM04-4AA. NCBI lineage: Bacteria > Bacillati > Bacillota > Clostridia > Eubacteriales > Oscillospiraceae > Ruminococcus > Ruminococcus sp. OM04-4AA. The sequence goes on from NZ_QTZH01000005.1 coordinate 72,736, forward strand.
CTTACAATCACGCGTACCGAAACCTATCAGTTTCAAGATGTTGAAGGAAAACGGTCGTTCAGCTGTTATAATCATAATGCATTCTTAAATATGATGGACGGCGCTCTTTCCGGAAAAACAGGATTTACTTCAGATGCCGGATATTGTTATGTCGGTGCGCTGCGTAGAGATAAGCGGACGTTTATTGTTGCACTCCTTGCCTGCGGATGGCCAAATAATAAGAGTTATAAATGGTCCGATATGAGAACTCTTATGACTTATGCTTTGGATCATTATCAATATAAGACATTTGAAATTGAATTACCTGTCCGGCAGATATTTATTAATAATGGGATAAAAGCACATTCAGATACGATAGCTTATCCCGGTAAAAACGGAACCAAGATTTCTCTTACTGCAAATCTGACACCTGTTTCTTTCCTATTGAAAGAAGATGAAACGATTTCTGTTGACTATGAGATTCCTGATCAGTTGGATGCTCCTGTAAGGAAAGGAATGCAAGTCGGCAGGATTCGCTGCACGTTAAATGACAAATTGATCCGTGAATATCCCGTCTATACAACACAGAATGCAGAAAAGAGAACCTTCAAAAAATGTGTGGAATATATTTTCCACCTGTTTTCTATACAAAATTCGTACCAAAAAGCAGGAAATATTAAAAAAGATCAAGCGAGGTGATTAAAATAGTCACTACAATCTAAGACTTTCCTGTGCTAATATAAACGAGTGTTAAAAAACAACAACTAAATTGATTAAATATAAGAGAGGTACACATTATGGAAAACTGGAGGAAATACGAAAAGACTTACTTTATGCCACCTGAGCCATGTTATGACTGGGTAAAGAAAGATTCAATTGACAAAGCACCAATCTGGTGCAGTGTTGACTTGAGAGATGGTAACCAGGCACTGATCGAGCCGATGAGTCTGGATGAAAAGTTGGAATTCTTCCAGCTGCTTGTGGATGTAGGATTCAAGATGATCGAAGTTGGATTCCCGGCTGCGTCTGAGACAGAATATCAGTTTTTAAGAACATTGATCGAGCAGAATATGATTCCGGATGACGTTACGATCCAGGTTCTGACACAGGCAAGAGAGCATATTATCAGAAAAACATTTGACGCTGTCAAAGGTGCTCCACATGCTATTATCCATGTATATAATTCAACATCTGTTGCACAAAGAGAACAGGTATTTAAGAAAGATAAAGAGCAGGTAAAACAGATTGCAATTGACGGTGCAAAGCTTTTGAAAGAGTTAGCAGAAGAAACAGATGGAAACTTTACATTCCAGTACAGTCCGGAAAGTTTTCAGGGAACAGAAGTTGACTATGCCTTGGAAGTCTGCAACGCAGTTCTTGAGATCTGGCAGCCAACAGCTGATAACAAAGCGATCATCAACCTGCCTACAACAGTGGAAAATGCTATGCCTCATGTATTCGCAAGTCAGGTAGAGTATTTTAACAAGCATCTGCGCGACAGAGAGAATGTAATTCTTTCTCTGCATCCGCACAATGACAGAGGATCAGGAGTTTCAGATGCTGAGCTTGGAATCCTTGCCGGTGCTGATAAAATTGAAGGAACATTGTTCGGAAACGGAGAGAGAACAGGTAACGTAGATATTATCACACTTGCAATGAATATGTTTTCTCAGGGTGTGAATCCGGAACTTGATTTCTCTAATATGAGTGACATTTGTGAAGTCTATGAACGCGTGACAAGAATGAAAGTTTCTCCGCGTCAGCCATATGCAGGAGATCTTGTATTTACAGCATTCTCCGGCTCACATCAGGATGCGATTGCGAAAGGTATGACCTGGAGAGAGGAGCATGACTGTCAGACATGGACTGTTCCATATCTCCCGATCGATCCACAGGATGTTGGCAGAAGATACGATTCCGATGTAATTCGTATTAACAGCCAGTCAGGAAAGGGTGGCGTAAACTATATCCTGAAGCAGAGCTTTGGAATCAGCTTACCGGAAAAGATGAGAGAAGAAGTCGGATATCTTGTAAAAGATGTTTCCGACAAGGCTCACGAAGAACTTACACCAGACAATGTATATCATATCTTTGAAGACCATTACATCAATGCGAAACCAATTTTCAGTGTTGATGAATGCCACTTTAAACAAGAAGATGGAATTGTCGCAGAAGCAACGATTCACCACAATGGAAGCAACCGCAAGATCACAGGTGTTGGAAACGGACGTCTGGATGCTGTCAGCAATGCGATCAAGCATTATTTTGATATCGAATTTGAACTTGCATTTTACGAGGAGCATTCTTTGACAAAAGGATCTTCTTCCAGAGCTGTTGCTTATGTCGGTGTTATTTCCAACAAGAAGCGTTACTGGGGTGTCGGAGTTGATGCCGATATTATCAAAGCATCTATTGAAGCACTCGTTGTTGCAGTGAATAAATTGGATAGCGTACAGAGATCCCAGACATGCAAGGATGAAAGATTATTAGATATTACAAATTATATTTACGCAAATTATAAAGAAGTTACATTGGACGATCTTGCTGAGAAGTTCTTCCTTTCAAAACCATATTTGTCAAAATACATTAAAGAAAAATCAGGAATGACATTCGGAGATATTCTGAAAGAAATCCGTATGAAAAAGGCAAGAGCAATGCTTAAGAGCAGCAGTGCAACTGTAGAAAGTATTGCAGAATCTGTGGGATATCAGAATGTAGAGCATTTTAACAGAACATTTAAAAAACTGTATAATATCACACCGGTACAGTATAGAAACAAACCTTGATCCCGATTCAAGTTTGACTAAATTTGAAAATGTAATCTTAAAACAAATCGCCTGACAGTTACCATAAATAGTAGCTGTCAGGCGATTACTGTTATGCAGATTCATTATTCTGCTAATTCTTCCCACAATTCATACAATTCTTCTAATCTTGTTTCATTTGCAGCGCGTTCTGTTGAAAGTTTCTGGCACTCAATAGAGTTCGAATAAACTTCCTCTTTCGTCAGTTCCTCGTCAATCTCTGTGTTGCGATCTTCGAGTTTTGCGATTTCTTCCTCTGTTTTCTTCAACTCATTTTTACGTTTACGTTCACGTGCCTGCTGTTCCTTCTGTTCCTGCCAGCTTAATTTTGAATCCGAAGCAGGAGTGGATGCCATAGAATTGCCTGAATTGGATACATTTTCTGCATTTGTTTCATTTCCAGAAGCATAAGCAAGTGTCAGTGCTTCTTTTTTCTCCAGATAATAATCGTAGTTTCCGATGTAATTAACAAATGTCTGATTCACCAGTTCAAGGATCCGGGAGGCGGTCTGATTGATAAAATAACGGTCATGGGATACATAAAGTATCGTTCCGCTGTAGTTATTTAATGCTTCTTCCAGAATTTCTTTGGAAGTAATATCCAGATGGTTGGTCGGCTCATCAAGGATTAGAAAATTTGCTTCCGAAAGCATAAGTTTGGCAAGTGATACGCGGCCTTTTTCTCCACCGCTTAACGTATGAATTTCTTTGAACACTTCATCTCCTGTAAACTGGAATGCAGCAAGTGTATTTCTGATCTGTGTATTGGTAAGATCAGGATAGTCATCAGAAATCTCATCAAAAATGGTCTTATCATCATGAAGTACGTGATGTTCCTGATCGTAATAACCAATCGTCACTTTGGATCCAAGTGTGAATTCGCCCTGATCCGCTGCGATAACCTGATTAATGATCTTTAAAAGTGTTGTCTTTCCGGTTCCGTTATCACCAATCACAGCGACATGTTCGCCACGTTTGATTTCAAAACTGATATCACTGAAGAGAACCTGACTGTCAAATTGCTTTGAGAGATGTTCCACTGTAAGAACATCATTTCCGCTGATCTGCGATGGTTCCAGCGTAAAATGCATTTCTTTCGTACTGTCAGCCGGTTTGTCCAATGGCGTAATCCTGTCAAGCATTTTCTCACGACTCTCTGCACGTTTGATTGATTTTTCACGATTGAAAGACTTTAATTTATCAATAACAGCCTGCTGATGTTTGATCTCACGCTGCTGATTCATGTATTCTTTCAGCTGTGCATCTCGGATCTGCTGTTTTTTCATTGCATAATCTTTATAATTTCCAAGGTACATGCGGACCTGTGCATTGTCAATCTCAACAACTTTTGTGACAACACGATTCAGGAAATAACGGTCATGGGAGACGATAAATACCGCTCCGGAATAATTGATCAGATATGTTTCCAGCCAGGCAATGGAATTCAGATCCAAGTGGTTTGTCGGCTCATCAAGCAGGAGGATATCCGGACTTGTAAGCAGTAATTTTCCGAGAGAAACACGGGTCTTCTGACCTCCTGAAAGTGTATCTGTCTGTTTATTAAAATCGTCTTCCGTAAACCCAAGTCCCTTTAATACACCTGTAATCTCACTTTCGCAGGCATAACCGTTTCTTGCATCAAATTCAGACTGTAGACGATTGTAGGTCTCCAGGCGGCTCTGCAATTCCTCACCTTCCAGATGCTTCAGTTCATGTTCAATGGAACGAATCTGAGCTTCCATTGCAAAAATATCCGCTTTTGCACTTTTTACTTCCTCATAAATGGTATTTCCGGATTTTAAATCCTGACGCTGCGCAAGATAACCGAGTGTCTTTCCTTTCGCGAGAATAACCTCTCCACCATCAAGAGGTTCTTCTCCGATGATCATCTTAAGGATTGTTGATTTCCCGGCGCCGTTCACACCGACAAGAGCAGCTTTCTCACGATCTTCAATATGAAAGGAGCCGTCTCGTACAATTTCGCGTTCCCCAAACGCTTTTTCTATATTGTGACATGCGAGTATCATATATTTTCACCTCGTTTTTTGACTTCTAACATTATCATTATATAGAAAAATGTCGAAAATACAAGGAAAATATATGGATTTTAAAGGTTTTTGCAAAACAAAAGTTTGACAGAACTTTAACTCTTTTATATAATAAAGAGTAGTTTAAGAGTGGAGGGCTAAAAATTGGAACAAAGAAAGATATCACGCGCAGTCATTTCCAGACTTCCGAGGTACTACAGATATCTGGGAGATCTGCTGGAGGCTGGCGTAGAGAGAATTTCATCCAGTGACCTGAGTAAGAAGATGCATGTAACGGCTTCACAGATACGTCAGGATCTGAATAATTTCGGTGGATTCGGCCAGCAGGGGTACGGATACAATGTGAAATATCTTTATACAGAGATTGGAAAGATCTTAGGATTGGATAGAAGTCATAATTTTATTATCATTGGTGCCGGTAATTTAGGACAGGCACTGGCAAACTATGCTTCCTTCGAAAGAAGCGGATTTATTCTGAAAAGTCTTTTTGATGTGAATCCTCGACTGGAAGGCGTAACGATCAGGGGGATTCCTGTGCGTATGGTTGATGAACTGGAAGATTTTCTTAAGAATAATGACATTGAAATTGCTGCACTGACACTTCCAAAATCAAAAGCAATTGAAGTGGCTGATATTCTGGTAGATAACGGTGTGAAGGGAATCTGGAATTTTGCACATACAGACCTTTCCCTTCCAAAGGATGTGGTCGTTGAGAACGTACATTTATCTGACACACTGATGAAGTTATCTTACAACCTTTGTCAGCAGGATAAAGAATAGAATCTAGCAAAGCTGCAAGGATGCTGTGGGACCAACTGACAAAAGGAGGTTTCGCAGCATTTGTTCATGTTAAAAGGAATTAATAATGATAGAAAGGTCAGGCGATAAGCATGAGATATCTTCCAAATGGGAAGCAGATGAGTGAAGCTGATGCACACACAATTCATGAAATTGGGATTCCATCCCTTGTACTTATGGAACGTGCAGCACTTCAGATTGTCGAGACAATGCATAAGAAAAATATTTCCACAGAAAAAAATCTGATTGTTTGTGGAAGCGGCAACAATGGTGGAGACGGATTTGCAGTAGCAAGGCTCTTAACCGAACAGGGAAAGCATGCAGATGTACTATTTGCAGGGAAAGAAGCTTCTTTAAGTGAAGAATGTCGATGTCAGAAACAGATTGTAGAAAATATGGGGATTTCTGTATTCACAGAATTCCCGGATGAAGAATATACTGTAATAATTGATGCTGTATTTGGTGTTGGACTCTGCCGTGAAATCACAGGACATTATAAAGATGTGATCGACTGGATGAATCTTCAGGATGCAGAAAAAGTTGCTGTTGACATTCCATCCGGGATCTGTGCTGCAACAGGAAAGATTCTTGGGACAGCATTTCGAGCCGACCTTACAGTATGTATGGCATGTGTAAAATTAGGCTGTGAGCTTTTCCCTGGCAAGTCCTATGCAGGAGAGAGCATTCCGGTTGCAATTGGAATTGATCCGAAATATTTTTCGAATCACCTGGATGTTTGTTATACCTTTGACAAAAATGATCTTGGAAAACTTCTTCCTTCGAGAATGATGAATTCGCACAAGGGAAGTTATGGAAAAGTTCTTATGATCACCGGAAGTCCCGGGATGGCTGGTGCTGCATTCCTTTCTGCCTGTGCTGCCTATACAGTTGGTGCCGGTCTAGTACAGATTTATACAGCAAGTGAAAACCGTCTGGCACTGCAGGAACTTCTTCCGGAGGCAATCATATCCTGCTATGATTCTTATGATGACAGTCAACTGTCTCATCTTCTTGACTGGGCTGATGTGGTTTGTATTGGCTGTGGACTTGGAATGGGACAGATTTCCGAAAAGATATTGAAAAATGTATTGAAAAATGTATCTTGTCCATGTGTCATAGATGCCGATGGACTTAATTTACTGAGTAGGAATATAGAGTTATTAAATCAATGTTGTGCACCTGTGATTTTAACTCCACATATGAAAGAAATGTCAAGGCTGACCGGATGGAGTATTGATACGATCATGGAAGATCGCTTCCAGGCACTTGATCAGATCATAAAACAATCCGGACCGGATACAAAATCATCCATAATCTGTGTGTTAAAAGACAGTCGTACTGTTGTCGCACAGACAAATCGGCAGAAATTTGTAAATCTCGCTGGTAATAACTCTATGGCAAAAGGTGGTTCCGGAGACGTTCTTGCCGGAACGATTGCAGGACTTCTTGCACAGCATATGGCACCATTTGAAGCCACTACTGTGGGAGTTTTCCTACATGCCTGTGGTGGAGATGAAGCGAAAAAGAGCAAAGGAAGTTACAGCGTATTAGCCAGAGACCTGATTCAGGGTATGGCCGATGCAATGAAGAATGCAAAGGAGTGCAGATAAATTATGAAACAGTATAACAGAGTATGTGCCCGGATCAATCTGGACGCAATTGCATATAATATGGAACAGATGAAAAATCGCATTGGTCAGGAGGGACGTTTAATAGCTGTTATCAAGACGGATGCATACGGACACGGAGCAGTTCCTCTTGCGGAAATGTTTGAGGAAACGCCTTATATCTGGGGTTACGCTGTAGCATGCATGGGAGAAGCAAGAACTTTAAGAGCACATGGAATCAAGAAACCAATCTTGATTCTTGGCTGTGTTTTTCCTGATGAGTATGAAGAAATGGTTGAAAAAGAAATCCGTGCAGCAGTTTATACAGAAGAGATGGCCAAGGGAATGGCTGAGGCTGCCGTAAGGTCAGGAAAGACCGCATTTCTTCACATAAAAATTGATACAGGAATGGGACGAATTGGATTCAAAGTAAGCAAAGAGAGTGTTGAGACAATTTCCAGAATCAGCAAACTTCCTAATATTAAAATGGAAGGAATGTTCACACACTTTGCAAAGGCAGATGAATTTGATAAGTCTTATACATTTGCTCAACATGAAAAATTCCTCTGGATGAAAGAACAGTTAGAAAAAAATGGAGTCCAGATCTCCTATTATGATTGTGATAACAGTGCCGGAATTATTGATTTTCCGGATATGAAGCATGATCTTGCCAGAGCCGGGATCTCTATTTATGGAATGTATCCGTCAGATGAAGTAAAAAAAGATGCTGTTGACCTGAAACCGGCACTGGAATTAATCAGCCATATCAGCTTTGTAAAGGATGTGGAAAAAGGAACTTCCATCAGTTACGGTGGAACTTTCGTCGCGCCAAAGAAGATGCGGATCGCTACGATTCCCGTCGGATACGGTGACGGATATCCGCGTTCCCTTTCAAATAAAGGCTATGTTCTTATCCATGGAAAACGTGCAGATATTGTAGGAAGAGTCTGCATGGATCAGTTTATGGTAGATGTAACAGAGATTCCGGAAGCAAAATTCATGGATCCGGTTACTTTGGTCGGAAAAGACAATGACGCCGTTATCCGTGTAGAAGATCTTTCTGATCTGAGTGGAAGATTCAATTATGAATTTGTCTGTGATCTGAGCAAACGTGTTCCGAGAGAGTATTATAAAAACGGTACGATCGTAAAACAGATTGATTATTTCGAATAACCGGAATTATTGAAAGAATCCGGTTGACATGCATACATCCGATAAAACCGGAGATACTTTAGTATGTTCTTAGAAGAAAAACAAAAGGTTCTGAGAAGAATCAGAGAACAAATACGAAAAGTAACTGGAATATCGGAGTGTGAATGAATTGATAATTAAACGGGGCGACATTTATTACGCAGATCTTAGTCCTGTCGTTGGTTCCGAACAAGGTGGAATCCGGCCGGTACTTATAATACAGAATAACATAGGCAACAGACATAGTCCAACCATCATCTGTGCCGCAATTACGTCGAAGATGAATAAGGCAAAATTGCCGACACATATTGAAATCTGTACAAATGATTATAACATTATGAAAAATTCAGTCATTCTGCTGGAACAGATCCGTACAATTGACAAGAAAAGACTGAGAGAATATGTCTGTCATATCGATCAGGAACGAATGAAAAAAATTGACCAAGCAATAAGAATCAGTCTGGATCTTACTACATAAATCCAACCAAATTCTTTACAGAACAAAAAAAGCGTGGTAAAATCATAAGGATAGTGCTTTACAGAACTTAGTGTGTATCTGTAAATGCAAGTGAATTTATATAAAATACATTGATACAATAGAAAAGGAGAATCAGAATATGTCAGGACATTCTAAATTTGCGAATATCAAGCATAAGAAAGAAAAGAATGATGCAGCGAAAGGAAAGATTTTTACAAAGATCGGACGTGAACTTGCAATTGCTGTTAAGGAAGGTGGAAGTGCTGATCCGACAAACAACAGCAGACTTCGTGATGTTATTGCAAAAGCAAAAGCAAACAACATGCCGAATGATACAATCGAGAGAAATATCAAAAAAGCTGCCGGAGAAGGAACTGCTGATAACTATGAGCGTATTACATATGAAGGATATGGACCGAACGGAACCGCTATTATCGTTAAGACTCTTACAGATAACAAGAACCGTACAGCTTCCAATGTAAGAAATGCATTTACAAAGGGAAGCGGAAACGTAGGAACACCTGGATGTGTATCTTTCATGTTCGATGAAAAAGGACAGATCATTATTGATAAAGAAGAGTGCGATATGGACTCTGATGATCTTATGATGACTGTACTTGATGCAGGTGCTGAAGACTTTAACGAAGAAGAAGACAGCTACGAAGTATTAACAGCACCGGAAGACTTCAGTGATGTTCGTCTGAAGATGGAAGAAGCCGGAATCCCTATGGTTTCTGCTGAAGTTACAATGATTCCACAGACATATGTTGATCTTACAAAAGAAGAAGATATTAAAAACATCCAGAAAACACTTGATCTTCTTGATGAAGATGATGATGTTCAGGACGTATACCATAACTGGAACGAATAATCAGTTATAAGAAATGGGGGACAATGATGAGTAATTACAAGATGGAAACTAAATGTGTACAGTCCGGTTACAATCCGGGAAACGGTGAACCACGTGTGCTCCCGATCGTACAAAGCACAACCTTCCGTTACACCAGCAGTGATCAGATGGGAAGACTTTTTGATCTTGAAGAGTCCGGATATTTTTATACAAGACTTCAGAATCCGACGAATGATGCAGTAGCAGCAAAGATCTGTGATATGGAGGGTGGAGTAGCAGCAATGCTGACTTCTTCCGGACAGGCAGCAAACTTTTATGCGATTATGAATATTGCTGAAGAAGGTGATCATATCGTATGTGCCTCTGCCTTGTATGGCGGTACTTACAACCTGTTTGCTCATACAATCCGCAAGATGGGAGTAAAAGCAACTTTCGTAGACCCAGACTGCACAGAGGAAGAACTGAATGCGGCATTTCAGGAGAATACGAAAGCTGTTTTTGGAGAGACGATTGCCAATCCGGCATTGACTGTTTTTGATTTTGAGAAATTTGCAAAAGCTGCACATGCACATCATGTTCCGTTAATCGTAGATAATACATTTGCAACACCGATCAACTGTCGTCCTTTTGAATGGGGTGCAGATATTGTTACTCATTCAACTACAAAATACATGGATGGACATGCAGCCTGTGTTGGCGGTGCAATCGTTGACAGCGGTAACTTTGACTGGGCTGCTTACGGAGACAAGTTTGCCGGACTTACAACACCGGATGAGACTTATCACGGAATTGTATACACAGAAAAGTTTGGCAAAGCTGCTTATATAACAAAAGCAACATCACAGCTGATGAGAGATCTTGGATCGATCCAGTCTCCACAGAATGCATTTCTTCTGAACCTTGGACTTGAGAGCCTTCATTTGAGAGTACCAAGACATTGTGAGAACGCTGTAAAGATGGCACAGTATCTCCAGGGACACGAGAAAGTGGCATGGGTAAACTGCCCATCACTTCCGGGAAGCAAGGATTATGATCTTGTTCAGAAATATATGCCGGATGGAACATGCGGTGTTATTACTTTTGGATTAAAGGGCGGAAGAGAAGCAGCAGTTAAGATGATGGACAAACTGAAACTGGTTGCGATCGTAACTCATGTAGCAGACGCAAGAAGCTGCGTACTTCATCCTGCAAGTCATACACACAGACAGATGAATGAGCAGGAACTGTTGGAAGCAGGTGTACAGCCAGATCTGATTCGTTTCAGTCTTGGAATTGAGAATATCGAAGATCTGATTGCCGATGTAGAACAGGCACTGGAAGATTAATATAAATAACATATGATTCAGGAGGTATGGATTCCCATGATTTTGTATCCATACCTCCTGTTTTTTGTATCCGAATTGCAGGTTTTAAACAGTAGTTAGCTCTTTTGCCTAAATTGTGGAGATTGATATGCAGAATTGGATACAATACATATTTTCCCGTATTCTGTGCAATCTAGTAATAGTATTTATTTACTTTCAACAGGAGGCATATTTATATGAGCGAGGAAAAAAAGCAAAAATCAGATGAAATCAAAGAATTTGGTGCGTTAATGTTAAATGAAAATAAAAAGAATTACAAAATTCGTCTTCTGACAATTATAGGTGAAATTGAAGGACATGAAACAGTATCAAATAATACTAAAGCAACAAAGTACGAACATTTACTTCCACAACTGGCTGAAGCTGAAGAAAGCGATGAAGTAGAGGGGGTTCTCATTTTATTAAATACACTGGGTGGAGATGTTGAAGCTGGACTTGCAATTGCGGAGATGATAGCTTCTTTGGGAAAACCAACCGTTTCTCTTGTCCTTGGTGGAAGTCATTCTATTGGCGGTCCTCTTGCTGTTTCGGCAGATTATTCCTTTATTGTACCGACAGGAACCATGGTTGTTCATCCGGTTCGTTCAAACGGTACTTTTATCGGTGTGACACAGAGCCTGAGAAATATGGAACGTACACAGGACAGAATTGCCAGATTTATTGCTGCACACTCTAAAATCACAGAAAAACGTCTTGTTGATCTGATGTTGAACCCTACGCAGCTTGTAAAAGATGTAGGAACACTGTTAGAAGGAGAAGAAGCTGTAAGAGAAGGGATCATCGACGAAGTCGGAGGCATTCACCAGGCATTTAAAAAACTCTATGAATTGATTGATGAAAAACGGGAAAAACCTTCGGAAATGTAAATATAGAACAAAAAAATGGCATCTGATCAAAGAAATTTTGTAATGACATGAATTTTAATTGATGTTATACTTAAAATAATATGTATTCAATCTATCGTTTGATTGAATCAGTACAATGGTATAATAATTAAGGGGGAATCAGATGGCTGCAAAATCTACAAATACGAAAAAAAGTTCTACGAACAACACAGCGAAAGCAGCAAAAAATGCAACAACTAAGAAAACATCGACAGCAAAAAAAGCTTCTGCCTCCACAAAGAAAAGTTCTGGCAGTAAGACAAAAAGAACTTCAAATCATATAAATACAGCACAAAGTCAGGAAATCCGTTCAGAGATCCTTCTATTGGGTTCCCTTGCCATCTGCATCCTTCTTATCCTGAGTAATTTTGGTATGGGTGGCATAGCGGGAGGAGCAATTTCTTCTGTAGGATTTGGACTTGTAGGAGCAATGGCATATTTATTTCCATTTGTATTTTTCGGGGCAGTTGCTTTTTATATTTCCAATAAAGGAAATCCTCATGCTTACATAAAAGTAGGTGCCGCAATTGTTCTGGTCATTCTCCTTTGTGGAATTTTAGAATTGATGTTTCATCCATATACTGCCGGGACATCTGTTTTATCTTACTACAAAGATTCCAGTGCTGATAAAAATGCGGGTGGATTACTTGGCGGAATTCTGATCAGCATTTTATGTCCACTGATTGGAGAAGCAGGTACTTATGTTATTTTGATCATTTTCTCAATCATTTGTATCATTCTGGTAACAGAACGTTCTTTATTAGCTCCACTTGGAAGACATGGAAAGAAAGCTTACCAGGAAGTGAAACGGAAACATCAGGAAACTGCTGAGATCCGTACACTGGAGCGGGATGCCCGCAAAGAGGCACTTGCGTTGAAGCAAAGAGAAAAAGTCGAAACTTCACAGGCAGATGCATCTTCTCCAAATGAGAAAAAGAAACGCACAAAGCGGACAGACCTTAAAGCATCAGGTATTACGTTCGCCACAACGCTTCTTTCAGAGGAAGAATCACCTGTTGGTGGCTTTGGGCGGACTCCAAAATCACCTGAAATTACAGAACTTGTCCCGGAGAAAGAGCCGGATTCAAAAGATCTGACGGATTCCTTTGAAGATCATTTTGTCATTAACAGAGCAGAACCGGCAATGGATGTACAGGAAGAGATTCCGTTTGACGATGCACTGCACCTTGAACCGGTACAGACACCCGATTCCCGACAAGAAAACGAGATGAGTTCTGAACATAATCCGGCTGCGGATCCTATAATTGAAAATAGCCCGGAGATAAAACAGGAGCATTCCAGAAAAAGCAGCAAAAAAGACGCACAGGCGGTTGCCGCAGAGACAGCCAGTGTAGAACAGACCATACGGGAACAGGAGCAAAAACCACGGCCGGTTTATCATACACCTCCGCTGAATCTGTTAAAGAAGGGGAAGAAAGGCGGCGGTGATTCGGATGAACACCTTCGTGCCACGGCTTTAAAACTGGAACAGACACTACAGAATTTTGGAGTTGGAGTACATGTAACAAACGCAAGCTGTGGTCCATCTGTTACAAGATATGAACTTCAACCGGAACAGGGCGTAAAAGTAAGCCGGATTGTTGGACTTGCAGATGATATCAAGTTAAATCTTGCAGTTGCAGATCTGAGAATTGAAGCTCCAATCCCTGGTAAAGCCGCGGTCGGTATCGAAGTTCCGAACAGTGAAAATACAGCGGTTATGCTGGGAGATCTGCTAGAGTCAAAAGAGTTCAAAAACAGTAAATCGCCAATTTCATTTGCAGTTGGTAAAGATATTGCCGGAAAGGTTGTTGTGACTGACATTGCCAAGATGCCGCATCTTCTTGTTGCAGGTGCAACGGGTTCCGGTAAATCTGTCTGCATCAACACTCTGATCATGAGTGTTATTTATAAGGCAGATCCTGATGATGTTAAACTGATCCTTGTCGATCCAAAAGTTGTGGAACTAAGTGTATATAACGGAATTCCACATCTGATGATTCCGGTTGTCACAGATATGAAAAAGGCGGCAGGTGCTTTGAACTGGGCAGTTGCTGAGATGGAAAAGCGTTACAAACTTTTTGCACAGTACAATGTACGTGATTTAAAGGGCTTTAATGAAAAGGTCAAGCATGGGGAAACCGGACCGGAGATACAGAAAAAGCTTCCTCAGATTGTAATTATCATTGACGAGCTTGCTGATCTTATGATGGTTGCTCCGGGAGAAGTAGAAGGTGCTATCTGTCGTCTGGCACAGTTGGCCAGAGCAGCGGGACTTCATTTGATTCTTGCAACACAAAGACCATCTGTAAATGTTATTACCGGATTGATCAAAGCAAACATGCCTTCCCGAATTGCTTTTTCTGTATCATCAGGTGTCGATTCAAGGACAATTATCGACATGAATGGTGCCGAAAAGCTCCTGGGAAAAGGAGACATGCTCTTTTATCCATCCGGATATCCAAAACCTGTCAGGGTGCAGGGATCTTTCGTTTCGGACGAAGAAGTTCAAAAAGTTGTTGATTATTTGATTGACAAGAACGGAAATACCTCGTACAGTAATGAACTAGAAGAACAGATTTCAAGCAGCGCAGATCTTCCGGGTCAGGGAATGCTTCCGGGACAGCAGGACAGCGAGAACAGCAGGGATGTCTATTTTGCAGATGCAGGGAATCTGATCATCGACAAGGAAAAAGCATCGATTGGTATGCTTCAGAGGATGTTCAAGATTGGTTTCAACCGTGCTGCCAGAATTATGGACCAGCTATGTGAAGCCGGTGTTGTAGGTCCGGAGGAAGGAACAAAACCAAGAAAAGTGCTTATGACAAAAGAAGAATTTGCAGAATATATGCAGAATCAGACTTCGTAAAATCTAAAAACACCAAAAGTGATACAAAGGAGAGGGAAAGATGAAAACAGATATTCAGATTGCACAGGAAGCAGAAATGAAACACATCAAAGAGGTAGCGGTACAGGCCGGTATTTCAGAAGATGAACTTGAATTTTATGGAAAATATAAGGCAAAACTTTCCGATGAACTCTGGAACAGAATCAAAGATAACGAGGATGGAAAGCTTGTACTTGTAACAGCAATCAATCCTACTCCGGCCGGAGAGGGTAAGACTACAACATCTGTAGGTCTCGGACAGGCATTTGCAAAACTTGGAAAAAAGGCAATGATCGCACTTCGCGAGCCATCTCTCGGACCATGTTTCGGAATCAAAGGTGGAGCAGCCGGTGGCGGATATGCCCAGGTCGTTCCTATGGAAGATCTGAACCTGCATTTTACAGGAGATTTTCATGCGATCACTTCAGCAAACAACCTTCTTGCAGCAATGCTCGATAATCATATCCAGCAGGGAAATACACTTGGTATTGATCCAAGACAGGTTGTATGGAAACGTTGTGTCGATATGAATGATCGTGTTCTCAGAAATATTGTTGTCGGACTTGGACGCAAAACAGACGGTATGGTCCGTGAAGATCATTTTGTCATTACAGTGGCATCTGAGATCATGGCGATCCTCTGTCTTGCAGATGATCTTGCTGATCTTAAACGCAGACTTGGAAGAATCATTGTTGCTTACAATTTCAAGGGAGAACCTGTTACAGCAGATGATCTTCAGGCAACAGGTGCTATGGCTGCACTTCTGAAAGATGCGATCAAGCCAAACCTGATCCAGACACTTGAGCATACACCGGCATTAGTACATGGCGGTCCATTTGCAAACATTGCACATGGCTGCAATAGTGTACGTGCAACAAAGATGGCTCTGAAGTTAAGTGACATCACTGTCACAGAAGCCGGATTTGGTGCAGATCTTGGCGCTGAGAAATTCTTTGATATCAAATGCCGTATGGCAGGTCTGAAACCAGACGCAGTAGTTTTAGTTGCAACAGTACGTGCATTAAAGTATAACGGTGGCGTTGCGAAGGCTGACCTTGCAGAAGAGAACCTGGATGCCCTTGCAAAAGGTATTGTAAATCTTGAGAAACATATTGAAAATATTCAGAAATACGGTGTACCGGTAATCGTTACACTGAATTCATTTGTAACAGATACGGATGCTGAAAATGCATTTATTGAAAAATTCTGTCGTGAACGCGGATGCGAGTTTGCCCTCTCAGAAGTGTGGGAGAAAGGCGGAGAAGGCGGTGTAGATCTTGCGCAGAAGGTTCTTGAGACACTTGAGACAAAAGAAAGTGATTTCCATACGCTTTATAATGATGAGCTTTCTCTGAAAGACAAGATCCGTACAATCGCACAGGAGATTTACGGCGCACATGATGTTGTATATGAACCTGCAGCCGAGAAACAGCTCGCCAAGATTGAATCTATGGGATTTGGTTCTTTCCCGATCTGTATGGCAAAGAATCAGTATTCTCTTTCAGATGACGCTACAAAGCTTGGAAGACCTGAAAACTTTGATATTCATATCCGCGAGGTATATGTAAGTGCAGGAGCCGGTTTTGTTGTCGCACTGACGGGCGCTGTTATGACAATGCCTGGACTTCCAAAAGTTCCTGCTGCAAACGGAATCGACGTTACAGATGACGGAAAGATCACCGGACTTTTCTAAAGTTTTTTATGATTGGCTGCCGGTCATGGTATTTTGTGACCGGCAATGCCAATTGTTTTCGTGGAGTTAGATAATTAATTAAGGAGATACACATGGCACAGTTGATAGATGGTAAATTAATCTCTCAGCAGATTAAAGATGAGTTGAAAGAAGAAGTCGCACAGTTTAAGGCAGAAGGCATTGATATTTGCCTTGCTGTTATTCAGGTGGGAAGTGATCCGGCTTCTTCTGTATATGTCAGAAACAAGAAAAAGGCATGCGCCTATATCGGGGTAGAATCCAGATCATATGAACTTCCGGAAGAGACTTCGGAAGAAGAACTGATCAAGTTAGTAGAAGAGTTAAATGCAGATGAAAGCGTAAACGGAATTCTTGTACAGCTTCCGGTACCGGATCATATTGATGAAGATAAGATCATCCGTACGATTTCACCGGATAAGGATGTGGATGGATTCCATCCTGTAAGTGTTGGAAGACTCTGGATCGGAGAAAAAGGATTTTTATCCTGTACTCCGGCCGGAATCATTCAGCTTTTGAAAAGATCCAATATTTCGATTGAAGGAAAAGAATGTGTGATCATTGGACGAAGCAATATCGTCGGTAAACCAATGGCAGCCCTTTTGCTTCGTGAAAATGGAACTGTAACCGTTGCACATTCCCGAACAAAAGATCTTAAAGAAGTAGCAAAACGAGCAGATATCCTGATTGTTGCAATTGGAAAAGAGCGTTTTATCACATCTGAATATATCAAAGAGGGAGCTGTTGTCATCGATGTAGGAATGCATCGTGATGAAGCGAACCATCTTTGCGGAGATGTTGATTTTGCGGATGTTGAACCTCATTCTTCTGCAATCACGCCGGTACCGGGTGGTGTTGGTCCAATGACAATTGCGATGCTGATGAATAATTGTGTTGAAACAGTTCGTAAGTAGGAGGAACTTGTAAATGAGGTGTACACATTGCGGAGCAAATATACCAGACGATCAGTTGATTTGTCCCGTATGCGGTGCTGAAGTACAGATTGTACCAGATTATAACCCTCTGGAAGATGTACTCGCACGCGAAGTGAAAGGCTCAGTAGCCGGAGCTACACGTCAGATCCAGGCAGATGTAGTCCGAAGACAGAATGTGAGCCAAAACCAACAAAACAGAAATCGGCAAAATCAACGATCGAATCCTAATTCCACACGCGTCTTAAGCCAGGCGGAACTGGATAAAGTAAGAGAAGAGCGAAGAGAGCAGCTACGGCGCCAGAGAGCGCAAAGACAACGCCAGAAAACAGATGCAAAGCGTTATCAGGATGCCCGTCAGTCAACAGAGAATCTGCGCCGGACATCTACTGAAAGCAGACGCCTGCAGCAGATCAAAAAACAAGAAGCTGCCAGAAAAAAACGCCAAAAATTACTTACGGTTTTTTTCCTGCTCATTCTTCTGGTTGGTGTCGGAATTTATATCGGATATCAGAATTCCTATACAGGCATGATCAAAAAAGGGAATGCCGCACTGCAGAATAGTAACTATACTTCTGCAGAGAATTATTTTAACAGAGCAATTATAAAGGATAAATCAAAGGCAGAGGCTTATACCGGACTTGCTAATATCTATGTTGCCCAGGATGATCTGGACAGTGCAGAGAGCGTCTATCTCAACGCACTGGAGACACAACCGTCGAATGTAAATCTCTATAAAGCTGCAGTAAAATTCTATGAGAAAACAGAACAGCCGAATAAGATTTCTGATCTCCTGCAGGATTGTGAAGATAAGAATGTATTATCTGCTATGAATGATTATGTTTCATCTGCTCCTAAATTCAGTTTGAAAGAAGGAACCTATGATGAAGTACAGCAGGTAACATTAACATCTGCTACAGGCGGAACGATTTATTATACAACAGATGGTTCTGATCCGACGGAGTCAAGTACAGAATACAAAGAAGCTGTTTTGCTTCAGTCCGAAGGTGACACAGAGATCCGTGCAATTGCTGTTAATAAAAAGGGAATACCAAGTGCTGTTTCCAGTGCGAAATATTCCATTGAATTTCCACTTGTAGACGCTCCGGCAGTTTCTCCATCAACCGGACAATATAGTACAGCCACTCAGATCACGATTACGGTACCGGATGGATATACGGCATACTACACGATGGACGGTTCAACTCCAACCGCATCCTCTGAGAAATATACTGACCCCATTGATATGCCAGAAAATTCACAAACAACTTTTTCAGCAATTCTCGTGAACGATAAAAATGGAAAAACAACGGAAGCAACAACACGAAACTATATTACTACATATTAAGTAAACTGTGTAAAGTAACTAGAAAGTAACCTTGATTTTGGAAAATGTTATGTAAATTTTCCAAAATAGGGTTGCTTTTTTTAGCATACAGAGTTATAATAATATCTGTTAAAAAAATAACAATACTACATAAAAAAGGAGAGATTTGTTATGAGTAGATTTTGCTTACCAAGAGACATTTATCATGGAAAAGGATGTCTGGAAGAACTGAAGAACCTGAAAGGAAAGAAAGCCATTCTTGTAGTTGGTGGCGGTTCTATGAAACGTCAGGGATTCCTGGATAAAGCAGTTAATTATCTGAAAGAAGGCGGAATGGAAGTTCAGCTGTTTGAAGGTGTTGAGCCAGATCCGTCAGTTGAGACTGTTATGAAAGGTGCAGAAGCAATGCGTGCTTTCGAGCCGGATTGGATCGTTGCTATGGGTGGTGGATCACCAATCGATGCAGCGAAAGCTATGTGGGCATTCTATGAGTACCCGGAGATCTCCTTTGAAGACCTGATCACACCATTCAGCTTCCCGGAACTGAGACAGAAAGCTAAATTTGCAGCAATTCCTACAACTTCAGGAACAGCTACAGAGGTTACAGCATTCTCAGTTATCACAAACTATCAGACTGGTGTGAAATATCCACTGGCTGACTTCAACATCACACCAGATGTTGCAATCGTTGATCCTGACCTTGTTGCAGGACTCCCGGTTAAACAGGTTGCATATACAGGTATGGATGCTCTTACACATGCAATTGAAGCATATGTATCCACACTGAACGGACCTTTCACAGATCCACTTGCACTGCAGGCAATTGAGATGGTTCTTGATTATCTGCCAGGATCTTACAAATGTGATATGGTTGCAAGAGAGCAGATGCATTATGCACAGTGCCTTGCAGGAATGGCATTTTCTAATGCATTACTTGGTATCGTTCATTCAATGGCTCATAAAACAGGTGCTGCATTCTCTACAGGACATATTCCGCACGGATGTGCTAACGCAATTTACCTTCCATACGTTATCAAATACAACGCCAAAGACGCTGTAGCTGCAAAACGTTATGCTGAAATCGCACGCAGAATGGGACTTGCCGGAACATCTGAGCAGGCTCTGATCAACAGCCTTGTTGAGAAGATTGATGAGTTCAATGTAAGACTGAACATTCCTAAGACTCTGAAAGACTTCGGAATCAATGAAGAAGAATTCAAAGAAAAAGTTGACAAGATTGCAGAACTGGCTGTAGGAGATGCCTGTACAGGATCTAACCCACGTGCAATCGATCCGGCTGCTATGGCTAAACTTCTTACATGTACATACTACGGAACAGAAGTTGATTTCTAAAATCAAAAATTAATAAAGGTTTCAGTGTTCTTATAAAATAAGATAACGCTGTAAACTTGTCTTAAACAATACGGGTAGATGCATGAAATTGTGTGTCTGCCCGTATGTTTTACTTGAATTCATAGCTGAAGTGTCGTATTATTAACAAAGAGCGAGTTGTTATTGTTTACACAATGTTTGAAGACAATAACGTCGATTTATTTACAAGGAGGAAAAACATGTATAAGATATTAAAAGCTGAAAAACTGGCTGATAAGATTTATCTGATGAATGTTCATGCACCACGTGTAGCAAGTCACTGTCAGCCTGGTCAGTTTGTCATCGTTAAAATGGACGAGAAAGGCGAACGTATTCCGCTGACAATCTGTGATTATGACAGAGAAGCAGGAACAATCACAATCGTTTTCCAGGAAGTTGGAGCTTCTACAGTGAAAATGGGAGAACTCAAAGCCGGAGACAGTTTCCGTGACTTTACAGGTCCGCTTGGATGCGCTTCTGAGTTTGTTCATGAAGACCTTGAGTCCCTTAAGAATAAGAAGATGCTGTTTGTAGCCGGTGGAGTTGGGGCTGCTCCGGTTTACCCACAGGTAAAATGGTTGAAAGCACACGGAATCGATGCTGATGTTATCGTTGGTGCTAAGACAAAAGATATGCTGATCCTTGAAGATCAGATGGAAGCTGTTGCAGGTAATTACTACCCATGTACAGATGACGGTTCCTACGGACACGCCGGAATGGTTACAACTATGGTAGAAGAACTTGTAAACAACGGAAATAAATACGATGTCTGCGTTGCGATCGGACCGATGATCATGATGAAATTTGTCTGTCTCTTAACAAAGAAACTTGAGATTCCAACTATCGTCAGCATGAACCCGATCATGGTAGACGGAACAGGTATGTGTGGTGCCTGCCGTCTTCAGGTTGGAGATGAGATTAAATTTGCATGCGTTGACGGACCAGAGTTCGACGGACACCTTGTTGACTTTGATCAGGCAATGAAAAGAAGCCAGATGTACAAATCTGAAGAAGGACGCGCAATGCTGAAGCTTCAGGAAGGCGATACACATCACGGCGGATGCGGACATTGTGGAGGTGACGAATAATGGCTGATATGATGAAAAAAGTACCTGTAAGAGAGCAGGATCCAAAAGTACGTGCAACAAACTTTGAAGAAGTTTGTCTCGGTTATAACAAAGAAGAAGCAATGGAAGAGGCTACAAGATGCCTTAACTGTAAGAATGCAAAATGTATCCAGGGTTGTCCTGTATCCATCAACATTCCGGCATTTATCCATCAGGTAAAAGAAGGAAACATTGAAGAAGCTTACAAGATCATTGGTAAATCCAGTGCACTTCCGGCTATCTGTGGACGTGTTTGCCCGCAGGAATCCCAGTGTGAGGGAAAATGTATCCGTGGAATCAAAGGTGAGCCTGTTTCTATCGGAAAACTGGAGCGTTTCGTTGCTGATTATGCACTTGAGAACGATATCAAACCAGAAGGTGCTGAGACTATGAACGGCCATAAAGTAGCCGTTATCGGTTCTGGTCCGTCCGGACTTACATGTGCCGGAGACCTTGCAAAACTCGGATATGATGTAACAGTATTCGAAGCATTACATGAGCTCGGTGGAGTACTTGTATATGGTATTCCTGAGTTCCGTCTTCCAAAACAGAAAGTCGTTGCAAAAGAGATCGAGAAAGTAAAAGAGCTCGGTGTTAAATTCGAGACAAACGTTGTTATCGGTAAATCCACAACAATCGATCAGCTGATGGAAGAAGAAGGATTCGAGGCAGTATTCATCGGATCCGGTGCCGGACTTCCAATGTTCATGGGAATTCCGGGAGAGAATGCAAACGAAGTATTCTCCGCAAATGAATACCTGACAAGAAGTAACCTGATGAAAGCTTTCCGTGATGATTACGATACACCGATCGCTGCCGGTAAGAAAGTAGCCGTTGTTGGTGGTGGTAACGTAGCTATGGATGCTGCAAGAACAGCTCTTCGTCTTGGCGCAGAAGTTCATGTAGTATACAGAAGAAGTGAAGCAGAACTTCCAGCAAGAGCTGAAGAAGTTCATCATGCAAAAGAAGAAGGAATCATCTTCGATCTTCTTACTAATCCGAAGAAGATCAACGTTGACGAGAACGGTAATATCACAAGCATGACAGTGATCAAGATGGAACTTGGCGAACCAGATGCATCCGGAAGAAGACGTCCGGTTGAGATTGAGGGCTCTGAGTACGACATCGAAGTTGATACAGTTATCATGTCTCTTGGTACATCACCAAACCCGCTGATCTCTTCTACAACAAAAGGTCTGGAGACAAACCGCAGAAAATGTATCGTTGCAGAGGAAGAGAATGGACAGACATCTAAAGAAGGTGTATTCGCCGGTGGAGATGCTGTTACAGGAGCTGCTACAGTTATCCTTGCTATGGGAGCTGGTAAAGCAGGTGCCAAAGGTATCGATGAATATCTGAGAAATAAATAATAGAAGGAAGATTGTACCTAGGAGCATAAGCTTCTTTGAGAAAATCGGAATTTAAAAAATATCCTGACAAGATGTAGAAAAATCTGTGCTTGTCAGGATATTTTTTAAATAACTGGAAATTTCAAGGTAATAGAGTAAGTATCGGATTCAATATTTACCTGACAAAGTCCATGCATCTGATGCATCATAGCATGTATATTTTTGACACCAATACCTGTCCCGTGTACAAATTGATCAGGAACAGCGATCGTATTTTGGATGGTAATACAGGCAGATGTCTTAGTGTATTCAGAAATCAGAAAAACCGGCAGATCAGGATGGGCATATTTTTTAATATTAGAAACAAGATTATTAATAATCCGTCCAGCAAAATCTGTGCATATTTGTATCTGTACCGGTTCCCAGTAGAGTTTTTCTATAGAAACATGATATCCGTCCATTTCCAGTAATCCACATAGTTCGGAAAGGTATTCTCCTAATGCATATTCTACATTTTCCGGCTCCTCTAATTTCATAGGATTCTCTGAGTTGATTAGAAAAAAATCAAAGAGCTGGTTAGATAAATCACGTATCTGTGTTGTCTTGGCATAAGCTTTACTAATGTAGTCTGTGCATTCATTCAAGGAATTTTGCTTTCTGGCAATTTCTAAAAATGTCATAAGACCAGTTAAAGGTGTTCTTAAGTCATGAGCCATACTAAGTACAAGTTGGTCCTGGGCGGATTTCATTTGAGCCTCCTTTAGTTGCTTTTCAATCAAGGAAAGACGCATTTCGTTTAAGCCATGTGCAAGAGTGGCCAATTCATCATTTCCCTTTATAGAAATTTCGCAGTCTAATGCACCCGATTCAATTTGTGTTACACTAGAACTTAGCTGTTGAATATAATTCACCTTTTTTCCGATTCCAATAGCGAAAAGTAAGATCCATAGGAAAATACTGATAAATGCGGCAGCTATATAGTATAACAGATAATATTTCAATTCATAATTCGCATAAATGTAAACGTCTGCATCTCCATCAGAAAAAGATACCGTATGAAAATATTGCCAGTTGTAATGTAAAGTATCCGATTCAGAAGTATTTCCCAGAACGATAGAGTTTGAATAGGTACTGTCATAGATTAATACCCGTTCGCGGGAAATAGTAAAATGCCGAATTCCCTTTTGATGAGCCCAATCGCCAAGTTGGTCGGTATCTGTTGCAGCAAGCTTTTTCTTATGAACAAATTCTGTGAGCTCATTAATGTACGATGTTTCTGAATTATAGATGAAATTTGAACCGGCAAAATATTCACTTAGCAAAGTTGTTCCTACCTGAAAAAGGATCAAAAAGAGAATAAAAGCTGCTGCAAAACCAGATAAAACTAAGAAAATGATTTCTTTCGTAAGACTGTTGCGTTTTAATTTAACCAAGACGATACCCCTTTCCCCAAACAGTTTGAATAATTTTAGGCTTTTGAGGATTCTCTTCAATTTTTGTCCGAAGATTTCTTATATGAACCATAATAGTATTAGCTGAAGTACTTATAAAAGGTTCTTCCCAAATACTTTCATAGAGATTTTGAAGAGAAAATATTTTAGTGGGGTACTGTATTAATAAAAGCAATATTTTGTACTCTATTTCGGTTAATTGAATTTCATTCCCTTGTTGGAACACAATGTTTTTTGAAGAATTGATGCGTATCTGATGGGTTTCAATCCACTCTTCTTTCTGAATTTGCAATATTTCTCGATCATAAACCTGATGACGGCGCAGAAGAGCTCTGACTCTTGCGAAAAGTTCAGTATAAGAGAATGGTTTTATAAGATAATCATCTGCTCCGGCCATAAATCCAATTAATTTGTCGGATTCTTTTGATTTGGCAGCTAAAAAAAGAATCGGAACATAAGAAATTTTTCTGATTTCTTCACAAGTCTTCAATCCTGAGATGCCAGGCATCATAATATCGAGAATGACTAGATTTGTGTTCGGAGTGAGTTTTTTCAGTCCATCTGCACCGTTTGAAGCTTCTTCAACGGAATAACCTTCTCCTTCCAATAAAATTTTTACTCCTTCTCGAATATCTTTGTCGTCTTCAATGATTAATATATTTTTTTCCATGAATGTCTCCTAATATTTATTACCCGAAAAAATTTAAGATAAAAGCATTGAACTATACCGTCTGCTGATTAGTTACTACCCAAAACATATTATGAAAAGTAGTGCAGATCGGTCTATATTTTTATGCATTTTATGAAAAGTAGTGCAGATCGGTCTATATTTTTATGCATTTTATAAATCAG
>NZ_QTZH01000050.1:0-16995 GCF_003462585.1 Ruminococcus sp. OM04-4AA
TAAAATTTTTAGATTACTAAATTATTTCTTCTATTTTTTGTTAGTTTATTAAACGTTTTTTGTGTATTTGTATAAATATCTGATTATTCTTTCTCTTTGCGCTCTGTTTATAAGACATCTGATTTTGTACATCTTATCTTCTCGAATTTTGCACATCTTGTTAAGCAAATAGACCATTCCATCTGCGAGAATATAAAACTAGTCAATGAAAATAGGGGGATACTGTTACCCCAAAACTGCAGAAATGCGAAGCTAGTCAACGAATGCAGCAGGATCCGTTACCCAAGAATTAAAGAAATGCGAGATAGGTCAACAACGACAGGGGATACTTTTACCCGAAAATTCAAAAAACACAAAGCTAGTCAATGAATGCAATAGGATCTGTTACCCCAAAACTGTAAAAACAGAAAACAAGTCAAAAAGGAACAGGATCAAACCTTTTATAACTGGATTTGACCCTGTTCCTTTTTCACTTTATTTCCAATGAAGTTCATGCAGTTCTCCACTTAAATTCATCCCTGCGAATCCATTCTGTCGCAGTGCTTCATACAACACAATTGCCACCGAATTACCAAGATTCAATGAGCGGATATCTCCATTCATCGGGATTCTCATACAGTCTTCCTCATGCTCTACAAGAATCTCTTCCGGGATTCCTGCGCTCTCTTTCCCGAACATAATATAGCAATCCGGCTCATAATCTACTTCTGTGTAGACTTTGTGCGCTTTTGTCGTTGCCATATAGATTTTTGCTCCCGGATTCTTTTCAAGAAAATCCTGATAATCAATATAAGTTGTCACATCAAGATCGTTCCAGTAATCCATGCCTGCGCGCTTTAATGATTTCTCATTCAGCTTAAATCCCAATGGCTCGATCAAATGAAGCCTTGTCCCTGTTGCTACACAGGTTCTTCCGATATTCCCTGTATTTGCCGGAATTTCCGGCTCATAAAGTACAATATTTAACATATTTATCGCCTCTTCTATCTTCTTATTCTTCTGATTCTTTTCGCTCTTTCCACCAGCGGCTCAGTTCATCCGGTGCCGGACGATCCAGATAACGGGTTTCTTCTCCATTTACAAGTGTTCTTGCATTCTGTTCTTTTACAAATCCGATCCTTACTGCCGGAACACCTGCATTCTTCAAGCTTTCCAACGTCTCTTCTCCATGCTCTGTCAGCACAAGATAACTTCCGACTGATGTGAGAAGATATGGATTTAACTGAAAGAATTCACAGATTTCCACTGTCTCCTGCTTAAGTGCAAGTTTTGAGAAATCAATCTCAAATCCTGTCTTTTCTGCCTCTGCAAGTTCCCATAATCCGCAGAGTACACCTCCATCCCCACACTGTCTGCTCTTCGCTTCTTCCGGAAGCTTTAAAATCTGTTCCGGAAGTATAAGTGATTCCTTGCAACGCTTTGTTTTTTCTATAAAAGATGGTGTAAATCTTGTACGAAGATCTGCCTCTGCCTCTTCAACCAATCGCAGCGTTCCTTCCAATCCCGTATAGCCGCAAAGGATGATTTCCGTTCCCGGAATCCATTTTTCATCTGCTGTTTTGAATTTTTTTTCACGCCAACAGCAGTAATATGAATCACTGTCTGCAAAACATACTCTGCACTTTCAGCCTGTACACAGGTAATGGCAAGTCCTATCTCCTCACAGATCTCTGTCAGGATTCTCATGATATCTTTTAATTCCTGCTCGTCAGAACTTTCAGGAAACAAAATCTGTACGGAAACCGCTGTTGGTCTGACTCTCTTTGCCGCAAGATCTCCTGCTGATTTAATCACTGCATATTTCACCTGTGCCGGTGCTTTTCCACTTACTGAAGCGCTACTCCAGACAAAATCCTTTTCGTCAGATATCAGTTCAGAACTACTTTCTTCCCACGCAGTTTTTCCTGTTGAATTCCTGTTTCCTTTTTGGATCTGTTTCTTTACAGAACGATTCCAGATCGTCTGCGTTACTCTCCCTGTCCGCATCACACTCTCCTTAGACCAGATATGGAATCACCATCGTTGCAACCATTGCAACAATAACCACCAAAATAATAATTGACACCAAACGTCTTACTTTTTTATCATAAAAATTCATCTTTTTTCTCCATTTCCATTAACAAAACCATATGCAAATATCTTTCTAATGTCTGCAACTCTGTACTAATCCTCTATTATATAAATCGCCGCATCCTGATTCAGCTTATTTCTATGTCTGTAATCAAAAAGATGCAACTTTCCATTCAATCGCTCCAGATGAGTCATCTTTCGCAGTTGGCGACTGTCGTATCCTTCATAATCCTTCAGATACTTGTGCTCTTCTGCCTCTTTCTTATAAAATTCAGACGCTACATCCTTTTCTACTTTGCTCTCTCCAAGAAATGCCGGACGATTCTTCACATTATCTCTCAGGTAAAGATCTAAAGTCATGCTTTCAAGCACCTTCTCTTTAAAATCCGCTTCTTTCTTCTGCACTTCCTCTGAGCAGCTGAATTCTGCTAATTCTGATTCTACAAAGTCCCACAATATCTCATAACGTGCAAGCCTTGAATGATTCAACCCAAACAAGCCTTTCTTCTCATAATAATTGCCCATTTTCTCATACATGGAAAATGCGGATGGAAACAATTCCACAAGAAGCCTCATCGTATGACTAAACTGAAAACTGTTATAGTAAACTTCCACCATCTCTTCCACTTTCTTCAGGCGGATCACATCACTGTATGGAAGCCATTTTGTTGAAAGCACTTCATACGGCGGACGATTCTGGAAAAGAAGTTCATACTCTTTCATCTTCTCATGCATCACAGATCCATGCAGTACTTTCAGAAATCCAAGCTGAAACTGATCCGGTTCCATAGCATAAACTTCATTAAAAGAATGCGCAAAACTATCATAATTCTCATATGGAAGACCTGCGATCAAATCTAAATGCTGATGCACATTTCCTTTCTCATGAATCCTTGCTACCTTATCACGTACTTTTTCCAGATTCATGGAACGGTTGATCTCTTTGATCGTCTGT
The DNA here is from genome assembly GCF_003462585.1 of Ruminococcus sp. OM04-4AA. Classification (NCBI taxonomy): domain Bacteria; kingdom Bacillati; phylum Bacillota; class Clostridia; order Eubacteriales; family Oscillospiraceae; genus Ruminococcus; species Ruminococcus sp. OM04-4AA. The sequence continues at coordinate 3,026 of NZ_QTZH01000050.1, forward strand.
TTATTCGTTGACTGAATTCCAATTTCCAGCTGAATGAGTCCTGGACGCAAACTCCGAATCAACTCAATCTCTTCCTCATTCAGAAGATCTGCTGCCACTTCAAAATGAAAATTTGTAATCCCTTTATCATGCTCTTTGATATAATTCCAGATTGCCATCGCATGATCATGCTTACAGTTAAATGTTCTGTCAACAAACTTAACCTGTGGCACTTCATGATCAATAAAGAACTGCAATTCTTTCTTCACAAGCTCCAGGTTACGGAATCGAAGACATTTATCAATTGAAGAAAGACAATAACTACAAGAAAACGGACAGCCTCTGCTCGTCTCATAATAAATGATACGGTTCTTGAAATTCTCAATATCCCTATAGACAAACGGTACTTTACTCAGATCCATGATCTGTCGAAACGGTGTCGCAGCAATCTGTTTTTCCTTTTCCCGGAATGTGATTCCCTGAATATTGATCAACTCAGCTGCACCACGACCTTCATAATATGCCACAAGTTCTGCAAAAGTCTCTTCACCCTCTCCGCGCATGATACCTTCTGTCATTGGATATTTTTCCAGAACTTCTCTTGCATTATAAGAAACTTCCGGACCTCCAAGCCAGATCTTCGTATCCGGCAGAATCTTTGGAATCTCCTGTATCAATTGCCCTACTTCTGTCACATTCCATAAATAACAGGAAAGGCAGAGAACATCTGGTGCCTGCTTATAAATATCCATCAAAATCTCATCAAATGGCTGATTGATCGTATATTCAGAAATTGTGATATTGCTGGCCGGATGCTGCTCTTTCGCATATGCGCGCAGGCAATAGACCGCAAGATTTGAGTGGATGTACTTTGCATTCACCGCTGCAAGCAAAATCTTCATCTTTTTATAAACCTCTTTTCCTGTTAATAATGTATATTTGTAAACATTTTCCTTTTTAGGTCTTACCTTACTATTCTGAATGAAGATGTGAGAAATGTCAAGATATGTGAAGTTGTGTATATAATAAAAAGGGAAAGCTATCGTTTACGATAGCTTTCCCTTATTTTGCAGCTTTAATCAAAAGCCACCTCTTCTTTCTGCTCCTCACGGAAAATAACCCCAAATACTTTTCTGACAATCGGTCCTGCGAAGCACAGCTGCCAGAAGAATGCCATTGGGAAATTGAATACTGTTGTCTGGAAACACACAGCAATCATCTGATTTCCTGCATCCTTAAAGAGCAATGTTGCTGCAAGGCTCATCAGCGGGCACATTCCAATGATGGATAAAACGGATATCGCCAGCACGATCATAAACGGATTATCTTTCTGTGGGTTCACGATCATAAATGCTTTCTTCTTTGCAATCGGTCCTACGAGAAAGAAATCCAGAATGAAAGCAATCGGTCCCATGATGATAAGTTCATGGAATGCTGCCAGAAAGACCTCATTACTCATTCCGCCCATATTCAGGGAAATGTTGTAGCAGATCATTGCATAAACCATGACAAAAACCATCATGATTGTGAAAATTACTTCTTGAAACTTATTTTTTGGCATAAAAAAATCCTCCTATCATGATAAGCGTAACAGATTGTGTTGTTCGTTCATCATTCCGGAGGGAATGTATCGTTTCCAATATAAATACCATTCTATTCATTTTTTTACGTGCATTGCGCTTCGAACTTGGCCCACAAGCGTTACCCCGGTAGTTAACTCAGCCCAGGCACCCTCACGGCACCCGAGAGGTTCTGCTTAGTGCTGCTCCGTTCCCGACCTGACACGGTTCACAGAGTCCCGTCGCGTGAGACCCAGACGTCAACGTCACTTTCCGGGGGCAGCCCTGCAGACTGTCGCCCTCTGCGCAATATCACCCCTGCTATAGCGGATTGCAGGTTCAAGGTACCGCTACCACCCCGGCTGCACGGATTATTATTTTACATGATAAATGAATGCTTGTCAAGTATACTGCTCTTTCTTTTGCACAAGATTCCACATGATTTTATACCTCTGTGTTACAGACTCTGTGCTTCTGCTTTTTTCTTCATCTTCCTGGCTTCCCTGAGTTCTCTGAAAAACTGCTTCATCAACTGGCTGCATTCTTCTTCCAATACGCCTGTTGTAAGATCTGCCTGATGGTTAAATGCCTGGATATTCAGTAGATTCAGAATGGAACCTGTACATCCTGCTTTCGGATTCATACACCCGACAACCACTCTTGGTATACGGGACTGGACAATTGCACCTGCACACATCTGACATGGCTCTAATGTCACATACAATGTACATTCTTCCAGACGCCAGTCACCAAGCTTTTTGCTTGCTTTCTTGATTGCTGCGACCTCAGCATGTGCCAGTGGATTCTTGTCTGTATTCCGTCGGTTATAACCGCGTGCAATAATCTTATCTTCATGAACAATTACGCAACCAATCGGGGTTTCTCCCAGATTATACGCTTTCTCTGCCTGTTTTAAGGCCGCACGCATATATTTTTCATCCGTTGTCATCCTCATTTTGTTTCCTTTCGGTTATTGTATAAAAATAGCATTAATATTCCTTTTCATTCTGAATAAACTATATAGAAAAATTCTTTTCAGGGGCTTGCTATGAATCCGGGAAGTTATTATTTATATGAGTACGAATCCTGCTGCCGCCGCAGAAATCTTGGTTTTCTACAAATTTCATCACATAATTATTCTTATCTCTTAACACTTCATGTTAAAAATCTTCCGATTGTCCCTGGAGAACAGTTGGAAGTCCATGCATTTATTCTCGAAAATCAAACACTTACAGGTTCTCCGGTTGCACTTCTTCAGTGCTCTGGTCAGAACTTATCCACACAACTGGTCATTTCCGGGGAACGTTTTCCACATAAAAGAACTCTTAAACACATTGATGGGTTCATTATTTTCTCCATCACCCAGAATCGGCCACAGCATTGGATTGCCTCCGCTGTACCTCTGCCGGATTTTTATTCTTTTTCTGATTGTTCTTTATCAACAGAAGAGATTTTATCCTCTGAACCTGAGAATCCATCCATTTCGGAAGAAGCCGTCATAACAGAAGACACTGTATCTGAGACTGTATCCGAAGCAACATTATCTGACGCTTCTATTGATGACGCTCCTATTGATGACGCTCCTATTGATGACGCTTCTATTGATGACACTTCAACTTTGAATGCTCCAACTGAGGATGCGCTAACCGAGGATGTTTCAGCTGATGATACTTCAATTCATGACGCTTCAATTCAAGCAAAAAAATCACGCACGCAGAAATTTCCACACTTCCACGCAGATTCTGGCCGCTTGCCAACAATAGCTTTCTTCTGCATGGCTGTCATAATTATCATCACCTTCTCCTGATCAAAGAAAAGGATCATCTTTGGCTTGGCGTTCCCGGCCTTTACGATCCCAGAGAAGCACATATGGCTAACTTGTTCGGCTTTCCTCAATTTACCAGTTCTTACATCTCTATTCTGGAACTTACCGAAGATGAATGTGAAAACTCTGAATCTTTCGGTCACTGGTGTCGATACTTAATGTGATTCTTAAAAAGAAAGGAAAAAGATAGAGAAAGGAAGCGTTCACAGCGGATGCACTTCTTTTCTCTATCCATTTTAATTTTAATCCAGATAAATTGGCGGTTCGTAATCCTCTCCAAGAAGTACTTTCTTACGTTCCTGATATCCGAGGAATGCCCATTCTGTCATATCTGTCCATTTATGGTTTGCACGGTCATAAACCTGCACATACCCAATTCTTTTCGGATGCATACGTACGCTGTTGGATTCATATTCTCTTCCTGTGTATGGATTAATGTCTCCAACTTCTTCCTGTACTATTTCTTCCTGTACAGGCTCTTCGTATGTTGCCTCTTCCTGCACCGGCTCTACCGGCTGTGTCTCATAGGATGTAACTTCTGCTTCTTCATATGGTTCTGCTTCTTCCTCTGCCGGCTGATCATAATCTTCCGTATAGGAAACTTCTGGTTCCACAGAATTTTCTTCTTCCTGATCTGATTCCGGCACTTCCTGAAGCTCTTCCTTATATTCCTCTTCTTCTGCCTGAAGTTCTTCTCTGACATCTTCTGTTTGCTCTGCTTCTACTGCATTCTTTTCAAGTTCAGCAAGTTCTTCATGCATATCATAAATCTCACCGATCGTCATGTCACGTTCTTCACCTGTAAGCTGCTGTTCTTCCTTCTCTGTCTCCACCGTTTCCTCTGAAAAGCTCTCTTCCGGCTGTTCCTGTTCATTCCATTTTACTTCCTGCTTTCTGATACGTCCGACTGCACTCTCTGCAATCTCTCCTGACATGATGCTCAGCTGAAACGGACAGCCAAGAATAGACGCGATTAGTCTCATATCCTGTTCCTGAAAATTATCCCTTCCAAGACGCTGTGTTAAATTCTGACGTGACATCTTCTTTCCTGTCTCTTTCTCAATCGTCTCCGCCAGTTCTTTGATCGTCATTCCTTTTCTTCCCAGGACGATTTTCACCTGTTCTCCAAATGTTAAATCTTCCATTTACTTCTCCTCCTTATGTATTATTTATACTTCTCTCTTATCTGTCGATCAGAACGGTTTTTACTTAATTTGCAGAAACATATTCTTCCAAAGTAAGTCCTTTCTCTGTCATCTCTTTTGCAGCATCTACTCCCACATAACGATAATGCCACGGCTCATATATAATTCCTGTAATATTAGATTTATCCTGCGGAAACCGAAGAACAAAACCATACTCTGAACAATGTTCCATCAACCACTTTTGCTCTTCTGTATCTCCCTGTTTCTCATCAAGCTCCCCGTACTTTGTCGATATAATGTCAACAGCAAGACCGGTTGCATGCTCGCTTGTTCCTGGAATTGCAACTGATTTCTTTGTCTCATCATACGCATTTAACGGTGTGTATCCCTGATTGATCCAGTCCTGCATCGTCGTATTAAAGACATCTCTCTGTTTCTCATAAGAACGATATCCTGATGTCACATACATGCTGAGTCCTGCCTTCTTCCCATCATCCAGCATCTTATTCAGACTGTCTGCTATCCTGGAATCTACCTGTTTTCCACCACTTATCTCCGTCAGCTTCGCCGGCACATAAGAAGTATCCAATGGATGCTTCTCATTCACAAGTGCAAGACACCATCTGTCATCATCACTTGCCAGCAACTCTGCAGTATTTTCTGTTACTTCTTCTCTTTCTAACTCTGCCTGCAGTTCTTCGTTCTTCTTTGTCTGCTCCTGTAATTTTGCATTGCTGATTTCCAGCTTCTTTTCCGCTTTTTTCAATGTAATTGAGGAGATTCCTGAAGTAATTGCCACTCCTGCAATTACTCCTGCCAAAACCCCTGTAAGCATTAGTTTCTTTGCTCTGTCTCTGAACAATGCTTTATTCATCTTATTTAATTTCAACTCCATCTGTATTTTTCATCTTATCCTCTGTAATATTTAGAATCTCTTCCGTTTCATTCCCCCCGGCAGATCATCCTATTCCTTCAGATATCGCACTTCAAATGTCTCCACTTTGATCGGTTTATTAAATAATGTTCCCTGTGCATAATCGCATCCTAATTCCTGAAGAACATTCAGCTGGTCCTGTGTTTCAACACTCTCCGCAAGAACAGAACATCCCAATTGATGACAAATATCAATTACGGCCTTTGCTACCACTCTGCTTCTTCTGTTTCCAACCAGATTTGTAATAAGGCTCTCATCCAGCTTCAATCCATCAAAATCCATAATGGACAGAATCGAAAAGCTGGAATTCTTAGCTCCGAAATGATCCAATACTACGCGGACATTCGCTTTTCTGATTTTACTGCATGATGCCGCCAGCATCTCCTGGTTCGTATCTGTATAAGATTCGGAGACTTCTACTTCCAAATATTCGCATAATACCTGATATTTCTCAATCAGCGCACTCATCTGATCCGCAATGTTCTCCTGCCTCAATGTTTCACCTGCAAAGTTTACTGAAATCGGCACCATCTGGATTCCTTCTGTCTCCCACTTATGAAGGATCTGACATACCTGTTCAAATATATAGAGATCGAGATAATGTGACAGCCTTGTCTCTTCCAGAAGATTAATATATCTTCCCGGATCCATAATTCCAAGATCCTTATGATGATATCTGACAATCGCTTCAGCACCTGCAATTTCTCCGGTCTGCACATCAATCTTCGGTACCAGACATACAATAAAATTCTTCTGTTCAATATCCTCTAGAAGATCCTTTTTGATGATTGGCTCATGATGACCTTTACGCAGATTTTTATAATACTTCTTTTTCTCTTCCCGCATCATATTCTCTGCACTGATCACAAGACCATTCACATCTATGTCCACTTTTCCCCAGGCATACCCTACTGAAACAAGTCCCAGACTTATGTTTTCAAGTTTTGTATATGCACCATGTACCTGTTGTGTAAAATCTTCATAGGAAGCGTTCTCTACAAGAACCAGATACTCATCTCCTGTCATTCTGTATACATTACCATTATGGAAATACTCCGAAAGCACTTCACCAACTCTGGTGACAACTTCATCTCCATAATCTCTTCCGAATTCTTTATTAAAATTCTTCAGTCCATTAATGTCTACGGAAAGAGCTCCCAATGTCTTCAATTCTTCCGGTTCCACATGATCCAGATATGCAACAAAACTATTTCTGTTAAGTACTCCTGTCAGATTATCATGATAACTGAGATACTCCTGCTGTTTCTGGAGTTTATGAAGAGCGATTGCCTGCGGTATATACGGAATCACCGTACGAAGCAATCCAACATCACATCCGCCCCGGTGAACTCCAACTGCTGCAAGAATTGCTACTGTATTCTCATCCAGCTGTAAACTCACACTGTAATCGGCCTCTGTTGAATTTGTAATCTCCTGCTTCATCCACTTTGGCTGATGTTCTTCCGGAAGCATCTTTATCTTATCTCTCTGCCATGGAACATTCTCTGCACACCACTCAAAGATGGTCTCAATATCCCCATACTCTTTCTCAATATAGTACACGTATTCTGAATCATAATAATCACGTACCGCACGAAGTACATCATTTACGATTTCTGAGAGAGAACGTGGCTTCTTTCTATCACTCATATCATTTTTCCTCTGTCTTTCTATAATTTTAGACACTCAGATAAGATTATTGTATTATACTACGAATTAAAATGCAATACAAAAAAGTTTCGCAATTCACTTTTAAATGTAAAAAAAGAGGGTGATTTCCCATTCCAGAAAATCTATCCCTCTTTCTCTAATTAAATGATATATCCTGCAGATATTTCTGATTTCTGCACATCTACATGCTCTCGAAATCTATAAATTCCACTTTTTATCCTGTGAAACACGAAGTCGGTTCATCGCTCTTGCCAGAGATGCCTGCGTATGATAATACTGCTGGATACTCTGCTGCTGACGTAACCTTTCCTCTGCACGCTCTTTCTGCTCCTGTGCTCGTCGCACATTGATGTCTTCTGGTTTCTCGGCTGTATCAACAATCAGTGTGACTCGATTGTTTACGATTTCAACAAATCCCACACCCACTGCAATATCTTTCCATTCATCGCCGTCCAAACTCATATGTGCAACTCCGACATTCACAGCGATCACCATATTCTCATGATTTGCAAGAATTCCCTTTTCTCCATCCGGAGCCGGGATGATCAGCTTCTTACAACGACCTCGTAGAATACACCATCACTTGCTATGATTTTCAGACCAAATGTATCCATATGCACATTCTCCTATTTCAACAATTACTCTTCTTCCATCTCTTTTGCCTTGGCAATTACGTCATCAATTGTTCCGACATTGAAGAAAGCATTCTCCGGATAAGCATCCATCTCTCCGTCAATGATCATCTTAAATCCACGGATCGTCTCTTTCAGCGGTACATATTTTCCAGGAATTCCTGTAAATGTCTCTGCTACGAAGAATGGCTGGGACAGGAATTTCTGAATCTTTCTTGCACGCATAACAGTTGCTTTATCTTCATCAGAAAGTTCTTCCATACCAAGGATTGCGATGATATCCTGCAGTTCTTTATATTTCTGAAGAATTGCAATTACCTTGTTAGCTACTTCGTAATGCTCCTCTCCTACAACGTCTGCTTCCAGAATACGGGAGCTTGACTCCAGTGGATCTACGGCCGGATAAATACCCTGCTCAACGATCTTTCTGGAAAGTACGGTTGTTGCATCCAGGTGGGCAAATGTAGTTGCCGGAGCTGGGTCTGTCAGGTCATCGGCCGGTACATATACTGCCTGAACCGATGTTACAGAACCGTTCTTTGTAGATGCAATACGCTCCTGAAGTTCACCCATTTCTGTTGCCAGTGTCGGCTGATAACCTACGGCTGAAGGCATACGTCCAAGAAGGGCTGATACCTCAGATCCAGCCTGTGTAAAACGGAAAATATTATCGATAAAGAGAAGCACGTTCTGATGCTGCTCATCACGGAAATATTCTGCCATTGTAAGTCCTGTCTCAGCGACACGCATACGAGCTCCAGGTGCTCATTCATCTGTCCGAATACCAGGGCTGTTTTCTCCAGTACTCCGGATTCTTTCATCTCTGTCCAGAGGTCGTTACCCTCACGGGAACGCTCTCCAACTCCTGTAAAAATGGAATATCCGCCATGCTCTGTTGCAATGTTACGGATCAATTCCTGAATCAGCACGGTCTTACCTACACCGGCACCACCGAACAGACCAATCTTACCACCTTTTGCATAAGGAGCAAGAAGGTCGATAACTTTAATACCTGTCTCAAGGATCTCTACTACCGGGCTCTGATCCTCGAATGTAGGCGGCTGTCTGTGGATTACCCATTTTTTAGAATCTGTAATCGGCTCTCCGTTATCAATTGTCTCGCCGAGTACATTAAATAATCTTCCAAGTGTCTGCTCGCCGACAGGAACCTGAATACCGGCTCCTGTTGCAGTAACTTCCATATCTTTGCAAAGTCCTTCACTTGCAGCAAGCATCAGGCAGCGCACCTCATTATTTCCAAGGTGCTGTGCAACCTCCATGATGCATTTCTTTCCATTATTATCAACTTCAAGAGCATCTTTGATAAAAGGAAGATCACCGTTTTCAAACACTACGTCAACGACAGGTCCCATAACCTGTACAATTCGTCCTTTATTCATGTTCTCTCTCTCTTTCTATATTTCAGTCATTACAAACTGCAACAACCTGCTGTCTGTAACGCATCTCGACATTTTAACTCTTCTTCTGCTGAGCTCTTGCGCCGGCACAAACCTCTGTGATCTCCTGTGTGATCGCAGCCTGTCTTGCTCTGTTATAGAGGATTGACAGATCTTTGATCAGATCCTGTGCACTGTCTGTTGCTGACTTCATTGCCATCATACGGGCATTATGCTCACTGGCATAAGCCTCAACCAGACATCCGTAGATCATACCGTTGATATAACTTGGTACAATACTGTTCATGACATCCATAGGAGATGGATTTAGTTCGATTTCCTCACGATACATATTCAAAGGCATCTTCATTTCGCCAAAGTCCCCTCTCTCGAGTGGAAGAAGTTTTAACACTTCTGCCTCTGACTGAACTGCATTTTCCATTCGTGTATATACTACGTAAACTTCATCCAGCTCATGATTGTTAAACTGATCCAGAATAACCGCTGAGATGTCACGGGCACGATGCATGGTCGGCTTCTGAACTGTGTAACGGAAGTTTGTATCAATATCTACATCCTTCTTTGCAAAATAATGACGTCCAAGCTCTCCCACAACAAAAAGCTTATGCTGACCCGGCTTGGAAAGAATCTCTTCCTCAAGCTTCACAATATTGTGATTGTATGCACCGGCCAGTCCCTTGTCCGCCGTGATAACGATCGATCCAATCTTACGTTCCTCTGCCGGAATGTTTTCCCTCTTGTTGAAATAACTATGATGTAATTCTGGTAGATGACGTAAAATACGGCTGATCTCACCCTGCAGCGCATAGAAATATGGTTCTGTATCTGCCAGCTTCTTTCTCGCCTGTGTCAGTTTGGAAGAAGAGATCATATACATTGCATTGGTAATCTTCATTGTGTCTTTGACACTGTTGATTCTGCTCTGTATCTCTCTGATATTTGCCATATTAACACCTGCTCTTCTTGAATTCCTTCGCTGTCTCTACGATCTTGTCGATCAGTTCCTCTGTCAGGACTTTCTTCTCTTCGATTTCCTGACCGATTTCCGGATGCTCTGTCTCGAACATCTGAAGCATATCATACTGGAACTGTTTGATTTTTGTCTTCTCAACACCTAAGAGTACTTTATGTGTTGCTGCACACAGTGTAATTACTTTCTCCTGCAAGGAAAGTGGATGATACAGTGGCTGTTTCAGAAGTTCCATCAGACCACTTCCATATTCCAGTTCTTCCTTCGTAGCTGCATCAAGATCTGAACTGAACTGTGTGAAGACTTCCATCTCACGATACTGCGCCAGATCGATACGAATACTTCCTGATGCTTTCTTCATTGCTTTTGTCTGAGCTGCACCACCAACACGGGATACGGAAAGTCCAACGTTGACCGCCGGTCTCATTCCTGATGCGAAAAGTCCACTCTCCAGGAAGATCTGTCCATCTGTAATGGAAATAACATTCGTCGGAATATATGCTGATACATCTCCTGCCTGTGTTTCAATGATCGGAAGTGCTGTGATAGAACCTCCGCCCATCTCATCACTCAAACGGCTGGATCTCTCCAGAAGTCTTGAATGCAGGTAGAATACGTCTCCAGGATATGCCTCACGTCCCGGAGAACGTCCAAGCAGAAGAGAAAGTGCACGGTATGCAACCGCATGCTTGGAAAGATCATCATAAATGATCAGTGCATCTTTTCCCTTGTGCATAAAGTACTCTGCCATAGCAGTTCCTGCATATGGTGCAATATACTGAAGCGGAGCACAGTCACTTGCTGTGGAAGATACGATGATCGTATAATCCATTGCTCCGTGTGTCTGTAATGTGTTAACAACTTTGGCTACTGTAGATGCTTTCTGTCCGATTGCAACATAAACACAGATCACATCTTTACCTTTCTGATTCAGGATCGTATCCAGTGCAATGGATGTCTTTCCTGTCTGACGGTCTCCGATGATCAGCTCACGCTGTCCACGGCCGATTGGGAACATTGCATCGATGGAAAGGATACCTGTCTCAAGCGGAACGCTTACTGACTTACGATCAACAATTCCAGGTGCCTCATTCTCGATTGGGCGATAGTCGTCAGATTTGATCTCACCTTTTCCGTCAATCGCCTCACCAAGGGCGTTGACAACTCTTCCTACATAAGCGTCTCCAACCGGAACGCCTGCTTTCTTTCCTGTACGGGCTACCTTTGTGCCTTCACGGATTCCTGTGTCACTTCCAAGAAGGATACATCCGATCTCATTCTTACGAATATCCTGTACCATTCCCTTAAGGCCGTTTTCAAAAGTAACGATTTCCCCGTACATGGCGTGATCAATCCCGTAGATTGTGGCGATACCATCGCCGACAGTAACAACAGTACCTACTTCACTGTCCTTACTCATTGTATCAAAATTCTCTATTTCTTCTTTCAGGATAGAAATAATTTCATCTGAATTGATTGAACTCACCTTGTTCACCTCCAGGTCAATCTTTGTTCTAATCTGTTCAGGCGTCCTTTCATACTCCAGTCATACTCATCACTGCCAACCCGGAGAATAAATCCTCCAAGCAGTGCTTTGTCCTGACGGACTTCGATTTTAGCACTCTTTGCGCCATATTTCTTACAAAGGAACGCCTCCATTCCTTTTTTCTGTTCCTCCGTCGGAGGCTGAATACATGTCAGAACTGCGTTCAGAACCTGATTCTGTTCATCACAGTATCTGTCATATGCTGTGAAGATATCTTCGATCAGATTCATTCTCTGATATCTGCACGCTACTTTAAGGAAATTTCTTATCTCCTTTGGAAATACTCTGTCTACCACATTCATTTTTTTCTGAAGTTCAATGGTAGGATTCGCGAAAATCTCGTGAAGCTGCGGTACTTCCTCAAAAATCTCACGTGTTTTCTGTACAGCTTCTTTTGGGACACCTACTTCATACAGGACACGTGCATATCTGATTGCTGCCATCGGGCAGTAAATCTGACTCTTACTTGTCTGTGTCTTCATCTGTCCCACCTACTTCTCCCAAAAACTGGTCATAAATGTTCTGCTCTTTGTCTCCCACGATCTTCTCAGCGGATGCCATAGCCAGTCCTGCAATCTGAGTCTGAAGATCTTTCATTGTCTTCTCACGCTCAATACGTACATTCTCTTTTGCAGCTTCCAGAAGATCTCCGGCCTTGCTTCCTGCTTCACTTACGATGCGGTCATACTCTGTCTTAGCCTCTGAGCGTGCCTTCTCAACAATCGCTGCTGATTCAAGCTTTGCTCCCTTTAAAGCATCTTCATATTCCTGTTTCATCTTCTGCGCATCACTCTGTGCATCCTGTGCACCCTGAAGACCATCTGCGATCATCTGTCTGCGCTTCTCCATGATATCACTCACCGGTTTGATTAGAAAATGTCTCAACAGGAGGAAGAGAACAATAAGGTTGATAATGGTATAGACAAGGTTCATATTTAACTGAAGCACCTTTTACACCTGCCTTTCCTGTTATCTGCTTCCATCATTTTCATAAGATTCTTTTCGTTTCTTATTTCAGGAAGAAGATGATCAGGATACCAATGATGAAACCGTAGATAGCTGTTGCCTCTGCAAGAGCACATCCAAGGATAAGGTTCTTACTGATCTTGCTTTCTGCCTCTGGCTGTCTTGCGATAGCTTCTACTGCTTTACCTGTTGCATGTCCGATACCGATACCTGCTCCGATACCTGTGAATACTGCGATAGCTGCTCCAATAGCAATAAGTGTTGACATAATTTTAATCTCCTTTTCTTTTCAATAGAATGTGTTAAGTTCTTACTCCATCTCTTCATTCATAAACAGAGATGTCAGGAATACAAATACGTATGCCTGAAGTAGGCCGTCGAAAATATCAAAGTAAAAACTGATTGGAATCGGAATGATCAGTGGAACGATTGCTTTCAAAAGTTCCATGACTACGAATCCTGCCAGCATGTTACCAAAGAGTCGCATACAAAGCGACAACGGCCGGATGACGATTTCCAAAATCATGATCGGTGCTACAATTGGAATCGGCTGTGCAAAATGCTTTGCCCAATGTCCGAATCCATTCTTGCGGATACCTGAGAATTCAATGAGACACATACTCATGATTGCCAGGCTGCCGTCACGTTCAGATCTTTCGTCGGAGGCTTAAAGCCAAACAATGGTGCAATTGTGTTTGAACAGGCGAGATATAACAGAACCGTAATCAGATACGGTACATAGCCCTTGTTCTCTTTCCCAAGTACTCCGACAAAGAAGTCCTCAGCGGCGCCGATACCGGCTTCGAGAGCCAACTGCACTTTTCCGGGATTCTCAACCTTTAAGTTTCTTACCAGGATAATGGATGCTATCACAAGCACTGCCATGATGATCCAGGTAACTACTACAGATTCATTGATCCCGCCAAGAACCGGAAGTGTGAACACTGTCTCACAATTCAGTTCTTCCATAAGATTGTCTGCCAGATTTCCCGTATTGCTCCCTCCCTTTCTACCTAATGTATATTGCTGTATTTTGTCACTTTTCGTATACAGCATGGCAAATGTTACTGCTTATAATCGCATTAAAACGTCATGTTCTCCGAAAAGTTGACTAAATATTACTCCCATGTTTTCTCTTTGTCAACGTTCCACTTCAACAAGTTAAATTCATAAAAAAAACACTTTTTTTATTTCAATTTGCTCTTTTTTTATTCTACGTTTTGTCTATTTTTTATTACTTTTTTAACCGTTTTTCTCTCTCATTTTTGAACCGTTTTTCTCTCTCATTTTTGAATCCGCTCTTTTTTTATGCGCATTTTCCACAA
>NZ_QTZH01000051.1:0-16333 GCF_003462585.1 Ruminococcus sp. OM04-4AA
AATTATTAATGGATATTTAAAATATGTTAGTATGGTACTCTGTGAGCCACTAAAGAGAAATGGGGTTGACGAGTGGAGTTGAAAAATAATTTTATTTCATAGCGATGAAGAAAGAGAAATGGGGTTGACGAGTGGAGTTGAAAAATAATTTTATTTCATAGCGATGAAGAAAGTAAATGCAAAAAGTTTATAGAGGAAGAAAATAGTCTTATTATAAGTGAGAATTCAAAAGATGATATATGGCTTGGAAAAGGTATGTATTTCTAGGATAATAAACAATGTCATTAACTTAAAAGCAGAAGATATTTATTCCGAAATGGATTAGATATCTTCTGCTTTTTTGATATGCTTATATTGTAAAAAGAAGCCATGAACCTGCTCAAAAAAAGGATGTGATTATGTATGAAGCATTCTCAGAAACGTATATTCATGGATATAGAAAAAATGACTTCTGATGAATTTAAGGCATTTTGCCGATCAGGTAATAAAAATTATTTTATCAGAATTCGAAAAATGCCTCTTCAGGATCTTCTTTTCACGATGATAAACAGAAAGGGGTTGACGTTGGCATTGGAACTGAGAAATTATATGAAACTTGCGCATCCTGGTGTGTCTATTTCAAAACCAGGATATCTGAAACAGCGTATGAAACTTAATCCGGATGCTTTTTTAGAATTATACAAATATCATAACCGTAACTTTTATGCAGATTCCACCTTTTCAACTTACAAAGATCATTTAATATTAGCCGCTGACGGCTCAGATATTAATATTCCTACCACTGCTGAAACACTGAAACTATATGGGTTCTGCAAGCTGGAAAAACACAAAGGCCCAAGCTCAAATAGGATTAGGCTGTATTTATGATGTAATGAATCGTATGATACTGGAAAGTGACTGTAATAAGGTGAAATTTAATGAAATGCGCCTGGCAGAAAAACAGATGAAGCGAATACCGGAAACAATAGGCAGCATTCCCTATATTATTATCATGGACAGAGGCTATCCTTCTACGCCAGCGTTTATACATATGATGGATAAGGATATTAAATTTATCGTACGCTTAAAAAGCAGTGATTACAAAAAAGAGCAAAACAGTTTAACAGAAAATGATCAGCTAGTTAAAATAAAACTTGATAAGTCAAGAATCAGACATTACGAGGGAACGCTAGATGGAGAACGTATGAAAGAATTAGGTGAAATTTCATTGCGTATGGTAAAAATCCTATTAGAAAACGGAAGCTTAGAAGTTTTGGCTACAAATCTTTCACAAACTGAATTTCATACAAAAGAAATAAAAGAATTATGTCATATGAGGTGGGGGATAGAGACTGCGTATGAAACGCTAAAGAGTCGGTTGCAGTTAGAGAATTTTACAGGTACAAAACCTATTCTGTTATTACAAGATATATACAGCACTATATATCTGAGCAATTTAGCTGAAGATATCATACATATTAGATGCAGAGCGTGAACTGGATCAGAAAGAAGCGAACAGAAAACATAAAATGATGATCAATCAGACTGTTAGTATTGGAATCTTAAAAAATGATCTGATTTATATACTTCTTGAAACGGATGGTCAAAAGAAAAATATGTTATTTCAGCAAATATATGAAGATATCAGTAAAAATCTTGTTCCCATTCGTCCGGATCGGCATTATACCAGAATGAATGGGCAATTAGCAGGAAAATATTCGAATACCTATAAAAGAGCGTACTGAGCTAAAAAATAAGAGTACAAAGAGAAGGGGATAAGTATGCCCATATAAAAACAAAAAGCAGGAATCATAGTTTTATAAATGCTTACGATTTCTGCTCTTTGCTAAAGTTAATGACATTGCTTGATTACGAGGATTTATGAAATTGTAATTGGGTGCATTTTTTTGTATGAAAAAGCGTTACAATTAATAGGATAAAAAACAGAACAGCAAGAATGGAAAGACAGGAGGAAAAAGATGCAGGATGAATTACATAATAAATTAGCACATTTAAAAGAGTACATAAAAGAACTGAGCAGTGTTGCGATTGCATTTTCCAGTGGAGTTGATTCTACATTTTTATTAAAGGTGGCACATGAGATATTGGGAGATAATGTGATGGCGATCACAGTACAATCCGGTTCCTTTCCAAAGAGAGAACTAAATGAGGCAATTGCATTTTGCAAAAAAGAAGATATCCGTCATAAGGTCTGTCAGGTGGATGAAATGAAAATTGAAAGATTTTCTCAGAACCCACCGAACAGATGTTATTTATGCAAGCATGCACTGTTTGAAAAGATTGGAGCAATTGCAGAGAAAAATGAAATTGCTTATGTTGCAGAAGGTTCTAATATGGATGATCTTGGCGACTACAGACCGGGGCTTCAGGCTGTGGCGGAATTAGGAGTAAAAAGTCCACTGCGCGAAGCAGGACTTACAAAAGCGGAGATTCGTGAATTGTCAAAAGAGATGGGACTTTCAACCTGGGAAAAGCCATCTTTTGCTTGTCTGGCTTCAAGATTTGTATACGGAGAAACAATCAGCAAAGAGAAGTTGATCATGGTGGAAAGCGCAGAACAGTTATTGCTTGAACATGGCTTCCGGCAATTTCGTGTCCGTATGCATGGAAGGATGGCGAGGATCGAAGTAATGCCGGAAGAGTTTTTGAAGTTGCTTCAGGAAGAAGTCCGTGAGGATATTGTAAAACAATTTAAGCAGTTCGGATTCACTTATGTTACAATGGATCTAACAGGGTACAGAATTGGAAGTATGAATGAAACCCTGGATAAGAAGAATTAGAATGAGGCGAAAAAGATGGAACAAAAGGAAATGATAGATCTTTTAAGACAGGTAGCATCCGGAACAATGGATGTAGAACAGGCAGCTTTGAAGTTAAAAGAAGAGCCTTTTGAAGATCTTGGTTTTGCCAAGATTGACCATCACAGAGCCATGCGCCAGGGTGTGGCAGAAGTGATTTATGGAGAAGGAAAGACACCGGAACAGATTTTCCGGATTGCAGAAGCAATGAAGGAAAAGGGACAGAAAGCAGTCCTGATCACAAGAATGAATAAGGAGTCAGCAATTTACATGGGAGAACGCCTGGAACTTCAATATGATGAAGTCAGCCGGATTGGGTTTATCGGCGAAGATCCAATAAAGGATGGAGACGGGAAAATAGTTGTGGCAACAGGCGGGACAAGCGATATCCCTGTTGCAGAAGAGGCTGCAAGAACAGCAGAGACACTTGGAAATGAAGTGGTCCGTTTATATGATGTAGGCGTCGCAGGAGTACATCGTCTGCTTGGACATCTCGACGAATTAATGGGAGCTCGTGTCATTATTGCTGTAGCCGGAATGGAAGGAGCACTTGCCAGTGTGATTGGAGGATTGGTGGATTGTCCGGTAATCGCAGTTCCGACAAGTGTTGGATATGGAGCATCTTTCGGTGGTGTATCAGCGCTTCTTTCTATGTTGAATTCTTGTGCAAGCGGAGTGAGTGTTGTGAATATAGATAATGGGTTTGGCGCGGGATTTCTTGCAAGCCGGATCAATCACATAGAGAGGAGAACGAAGGAATGAGGACATTATATTTAGACTGTGGGATGGGGGCAGCAGGGGATATGCTGACGGCTTCATTATTGCAGTTGTTTTCAGAACCTGTAAAACAGGTGAAAAAGTTGAATGATCTGAAAATCCCAGGGGTAAAATATCAGTTGGTGGCGTGTACAAGAGGTGGAATCAGAGGATATCAGGTGCGTGTGTTTGTGAAAGGACAGGAAGAAGAGAATCCTCATACGCAGACGGAAGAGCAGATCGGACATAAATCAGAAGAACCAGAGAAGCATACACAAGAACACGGACATCATTCGATGTCCCAGATCGTTCGTCTGATCAATCGGCTAGAAATTGAAGATCAGGTAAAACAGGACGCAGTTGCGGTCTATAAATTGATTGCAAAGGCGGAAGGGAAGGCACATGGTCAGCGCATGGATGAAATCCATTTCCATGAGGTTGGGACGATGGATGCAGTGGCGGATGTTGTGGCTGTCTGCTATTTGCTGAATGAACTTCAGGTGGATCAGATTCTTGCATCACCGGTTCGTGTCGGATATGGTCAGGTGAAATGTGCACATGGAATCCTTCCGGTGCCGGCACCGGCAACAGCGTATCTGATGAAAGAAATTCCAATGTATGCAGGAAATCTGGAGGGAGAATTCTGTACACCGACAGGAGCCGCACTTCTTAAGCATTTTGTTAAAAAGTATGAACAGATGCCGGTTCTGCAGATGGAAGAAATCGGTTATGGTTTTGGAAAAAGAGAGTATGAAAGACTGAACTGTGTGCGTGCGATTCTTGGAGAAACGCAAGACAAGGTAGAAGAAGAGATTTTGGAACTGTGCTGTAATCTGGATGATATGACTTCGGAGGAAATCGGGTATGCGACAGAGCTTCTGATCAAAGAAGGCGCATTGGATGTTTACACATCCTCCATTCAGATGAAGAAAAACCGGCCGGGGATTCTGCTCACATGTATGTGCAGGGCAGAACAGAAAGAGTATTTCCTACAGCTGATATTCAAACACACCTCAACACTTGGTGTCAGAGAGTATTTTTGTAGAAGATATGGACTTAAGCGGAAAATAGACGAAGTGCAGACAGAATATGGAACCGTTCATGTGAAGAGAGCATCCGGATATGGAGTGGTGAAGGAAAAACTCGAGTATGATGATGTTTCCAAAATTGCAGAAGAACATAGCTGGTCTGTAGCAGAGGCAAGAAATAGGATTTATGGAAAATTATAATTTTAATATACAGGAAGAATTGAAAAAGCTTCCGGGAAGGCCGGGAGTTTATCTGATGCATGATGAGACGGATCAGATTATCTATGTCGGAAAAGCAATCAGCCTGAAAAACCGTGTGCGGCAGTATTTTCAAAGCAGCAGGAATAAAGGGGTTAAGATCGAACAGATGGTAACACATATCAGCCGCTTTGAATATATTGTGACAGATTCGGAACTGGAAGCACTTGTTCTAGAATGTAATCTGATCAAGGAACATCGGCCCAAATATAATACGATGCTGATGGATGACAAGGCCTATCCATTCATCAAGGTGACAACAGGAGAGGCATACCCTCGCATTATGCTGGCACGACAGATGAAGAAAGATAAGGCACGTTATTTCGGCCCCTACACAAGCTCACAGGCGGTGCGGGACACAATTGATCTGATCCATAAGCTGTATCATATAAGAAGCTGTAATCGTTCACTTCCAAAAGACATTGGAAAAGAGCGTCCGTGTCTGAATTATCATATCAAGCAGTGTGAGGCACCTTGCCAGGGATATATTTCCCAAGAAGAATACCGGAAATCCATTGATGAGGTAATCCGTTTTCTAAATGGAAATTTTGATATGATTTTAAAAGATCTGGAAGATAAGATGATGGCCGCTTCGGAGGCACTGGAATTTGAGAAAGCAATCGAATATAGAGAGTTATTAAATAGTGTAAAAAAGGTGGCTCAGAAACAGAAGATTACAGATTCCAGTGGGGAAGACAGAGATGTCATGGCAGTTGCATGCCAGGACGAAGATGCAGTTGTACAGGTCTTTTTTATCCGTGGCGGAAGATTGATCGGGAGAGACCATTTCTATCTGAGAATCAGCGAAGAGGATAAAAAATCGGAAATTCTTAACAGTTTTATCAAACAGTATTATGCAGGAACCCCTTTTCTTCCGGGTGAACTGATGCTGCCGGAAGAAATCGAAGAGCAGGAACTTCTTGAATCCTGGCTGAGCGCGAAGAAGGGGCAGAAAGTAACGATCCGTGTGCCGAAGAAAGGTACAAAAGAAAAGCTGGTGGAACTGGCGGAAGAGAATGCGAGGATGGTTCTGTCTAAAGATAAAGAGCGGCTAAAGAGGGAAGAAGGACGCACGATCGGTGCAGTGAAGGAGATAGCATCTTTACTGGGACTGGAACAGATCGTCCGTATGGAAGCATATGATATTTCGAATACAAATGGTTTCGAATCGGTAGGCTCTATGGTTGTCTATGAGAAAGGAAAACCAAAGCGGAATGATTACAGGAAGTTCAAAATCAAGAGTGTGAAAGGACCGGATGATTATGCGAGCATGCGAGAAGTTCTTACGCGTCGTTTTACACATGGATTAAAAGAACGTGAGGAGAATGCGGAAGCTGGGAAATTTACAACATTTCCGGATTTAATTCTGATGGATGGAGGCCGTGGACAGGTAAATATTGCATTGCAGGTGCTTGATGAGTTGAAGCTGAATATTCCGGTCTGTGGTATGGTGAAAGATGACAATCATAGAACAAGAGGATTATATTATAATAATGTGGAAATCCCGATTGACCGCAATTCAGAAGCATTTAAACTGATCACAAGAATTCAGGATGAAGCCCATCGGTTTGCAATCGAGTTCCACAGGCAGCTGCGTGGCAAAGGGCAGGTACATTCCGTTTTGGATGATATTGAAGGAATCGGTCCGGCCAGAAGAAAGGCATTGATGCGGCATTATCTGAGCCTGGATGCAATCCGGAGCGCAACAGTAGAAGAACTGGCACAGCTTCCGTCAATGAATGAGAAGGCAGCAGAATCGGTTTATCAATCTTTCATGATTAAGGGTTTTATCGAAAAGAAAATCATGATATACTTATGTACAGGCGATGGGACATGTAGGGAAATGTTAGATTTATGCAAGCAGTAAATATCATGTATCCTCTTGAGTTTCTCAAGGCAGCATGTCTGAAATGAAAAGAGACACAGAAAAAGGAGATTACAAGATGAGTGGTGTGAAATTAACCGATATCGTTGAAAAGATGAATCTGAAAAATCTCACTCCGGAAGTAGATATCACAGAACGTGAAGTTCTTGTTCCGGATGTGAACAGACCGGCACTTCAACTGGCAGGATTTTTCGATCATTTTGATCTGAATCGTGTACAGATTATAGGGAATGTAGAGTGTGCCTATCTGGAGACTTTGGCAGAAGAGAAAAGAGTTGAGATTTATCAGAAACTTTTGGAACATAAAGTACCATGTATTATTTTCAGCAATGAACTTCAGCCGGATGAAAGCTTCATTGAGATTGCTCAGAAAAATGATATTCCGGTATTCGGTACATGCAAGAAGACATCATCCTTTATGGGAGAACTGATCCGTTGGCTGAATGTAAAACTTGCTCCGTGCATTTCCATTCACGGAGTGCTTGTTGACGTATATGGTGTCGGAGTTCTGATCATGGGAGAAAGTGGAATCGGTAAGAGTGAAGCAGCACTTGAATTGATCAAGCGTGGACATCGTCTCGTGACGGATGATGTGGTTGAAATCCGTAAAGTCAGTGATGAGACATTAGTTGGTTCTGCACCGGATATCACAAGACATTTTATCGAGTTGCGTGGTATCGGAATCGTGGATGTAAAGTCTATGTTCGGTGTACAGAGCGTAAGAGAAACTCAGAATATCGATCTGGTCATTACGCTGGAAGACTGGAGCAGAGAGAAAGAATATGACAGACTTGGTCTGGAAGAGGAATATACAGAGTTCCTTGGCAACAGAGTTGTCTGCCATAATATTCCGATCCGTCCGGGACGTAATCTGGCGATCATCGTAGAATCTGCTGCGGTTAACCACAGACAGAAACAGATGGGATATAATGCGGCACAGGAACTGTACAAACGTGTGCAGGAGAATCTGGCAAAGAGAAGAAAATAAAACGGGAAAAAAGAGCATGCGGTACAAATCTGTTACAGAGTACCGCATGCTCATGTGAAATATAAAAAGAAACGGAGATAGAGTTATGAAATATTGTTTTGGTGTTGATATAGGGGGAACAACGGTTAAACTTGGTCTGTTCAGTGAGGCAGGAGCCATTGTGGAGAAGTGGGAGATTGTGACAAGAACTGAAGATGAAGGATCAGCAATTCTTCCGGATATTGCAGAGGCGATCAATGGTAAATTAGAGCAGCATGGCATTGAGAAAGAACAGGTTCTTGGAATTGGTGTCGGTGTGCCGGCTCCTGTTACGGTAGATGGAATCGTTAACGGTTCTGCAAATCTTGGCTGGAAATATAAGAATGCGAAGAAAGAGCTGGAAGAACTGACAGGACTGACAGCAGAATTTGGAAATGATGCGAATGTTGCCGCACTTGGCGAGATGTGGAAAGGCGGCGGTGTTGGTTACCGCAATATGATCATGGTCACACTTGGAACAGGTGTTGGCGGTGGCATTATCATCAATGGAAAGATCCTGATAGGAGAGAACGGAGCAGGTGGAGAGATTGGTCATATGTGTGTGAATCTGGAAGAGACAGATACTTGTGGATGTGGCAGACACGGATGTCTGGAGCAGTATGCATCAGCAACAGGTATCTCACGTCTTGCTAGAAAGAAGATGGAGCATGAGACACGTGCAACAATCCTGACAAAAGAAGACCTTTCTGCAAAAGCTGTTTTCGATGCAGTGAAGGAAGGGGATGAAGTTGCGATAGAGGTTGCGACAGAAATGGGAAATTACTTAGGGCATGCAATGGCAGATATGGCAGCAGTACTGGATCCGGCTGTATTTGTAATTGGCGGTGGAGTGTCCAAAGCAGGAGAAGTTCTGCTTTCATTTATTGAAAAACCGTTTATGGAGAAAGCGTTCTTTGCAAATAAGAATGTGAAGTTTAAGCTCGCTACGCTTGGAAATGATGCAGGAATCTGTGGAGCGGCTAAGCTGGTACTTGAGGATTGATAGAAGTATAACAAGTACAGAAAAAATAGTGGAAACAAAAAGAGGAGATTTTTACAGATGTTAGATATCTGTGAAATCCCCTCTTTTTTCTTTGAAAAATTTATTATGCAAGCACTTTCTTGAAACTAACTTTAAAGTATATGGTTTCTGCAATTGCTGTGAGTCCCCAGGAGAAGATGTACAGCAGATACAGAGATGGGATTGTATGGAAGTAAGCAAATACCGTATAGATCCATATAATACGAAATACACAGGATCCCATGATTACAATAAATGTAGGAGCAATACTCTTGCCGATTCCTCTGGAAGCGGCAATTGCACAGTCCATAAAGGCACTGAATGCATAGGAGAATCCCATAATCCTGATTCTATGCATACCTGCTGCAATAACGGCCGACTCTGTAGCAAACAGAGACAAGAATGGCCGTCCGAAGAAGAAGAGTGATCCACCGAGAATCAGTCCTGCACTGAAAGAATAGGTAAGTGCTACGAAATAACATTTTTTCATCCTCTCTTTATTCCCTGCTCCCCAGTTCTGACTCATGAAACTGGAACAGGCCACGTAGAAGGCAAACATAACATTGTAAATCAGATTATCTGCATTCGCAGCGGCAGCATTTCCGGAAACCATGATCGCATCAAAAGAGTTGATACCGGATTGAACGAAAAGGTTTGCAATCGCGAAGATCGCATTCTGCAGACCCGATGGAACACCGAGATAAAGAATTCCTTTTCCATAAATGTTATGATAGCGTAATTTACGCAGGCTGACTTTACACATATCATCGCGGCGCATTAGATGGATCAGGATCAATCCTCCTGAAACGTACTGTGCGATTGCACTGGCAGTGGCAACTCCGACAGCAGCCATATGGAATACGATAACAAAGATCAGATTCAATATGACATTAAGTATTCCGGCAAATGCAAGGTAATACATTGGACGTTTTGTATCCCCACGGGCGCTTAAGACACCGTTACCGAAATTATAAATTGCCGTGGCAGGCATACCAAGTGCAAAAACTTTCATATAGAGAACAGCCTGATCGAGCAGTTCCGGCTTTGTATTTATCATGGAAAGCATTGGTCCTGCAAAAAGCAGACAGATCAGACAGACAAAAATACCTGCTGCTGCACAAATAATCAGTGCGGAGTGAATGGTTTCTTTTGTAGCTTTCTCATCACCGGCACCGAGTTTGTTGGCAACCTGGACATTGACACCACTTCCAAGTCCGATCAGAAGTCCTGTGAACAGTGTGACAAGTGTAGTGGTCGAGCCGACAGAACCAAGTGCTTTGTAATCTGCAAAATGTCCGACAACAGCGACGTCACTTAAGTTGAACATCACTTCCAAAATCTGGGAAAACATAAGAGGAACACTGAAGAAAAACATGTTTTCCAAAGAGATCCCTGAGTCATTTCAATTGTTCGCTTTCGTCTTTTCGTTATTTCATTACTCATTCCCTAACAACCCCTTTACCAGATAAAATAATGAAAGAAAACAGATGAAATCACAAAAAAAACATCACTTCCAAAAGAAAGCAATGCATTTTAAATCGCCTTTGGCGATGGGGCAAGATGCATTCAAGTCAAAACATGCATCCTCCGTGTCAATCAGCGAAGTGATTGACACGGGAGTGAACAGTAACTATCTGTTTTCTGGTTAAAATCCGATGATTCTTATATACAGTGTAGCATGAAAAGTGCGGGGAAACAACAGGAAAAACAATAATTTTTTTCCAATGATTCTTTTATTTTTTTAGATGAATTTAAGCCTTGAAAATAAATTTTTACGACAAAAAGATTAAAATAAATCAAGAAAAAGATTAAAATAGACTCTTGATTTCTGATTTCAGAGGACTATAATGTCAGAGTAAACAAAATACAGTTCACCAAAATTCGTTGATGAGAACAAAACCGTATCCGTCATTATTTTCAGAGAGTCTGTGGCTGGTGTGAACAGACAATAACCGGGTAAGGATATCCTCTCTAAGAAGCGGGCTGAAAGCAGATGAACATGTTGCAAGTAAACCTCGCCGGGATCCACCGTTATATGGATAGCATATGTTGGTATGTGAAGTGTCGCAGAATTAATTTTTGCGGAATTAGGGTGGTAACGCGGATTATATTCGTCCCTTTTCAGATTGAGTTCTGGAAAGGGACTTTTTTTGAATATATCTCAAGAAGAATACAGATTTTAGGTGAACAAGAATCCTAAGGAGGTATTGTAATGAAAGCATTACAAAAAGTCAGCAAATTTTTATCAGATTATACTTCAGTGGTTGTTATTGCCATTGCAGTAGTGACATTCTTTGTCCCGACAATGATGGGATGGGTTAACAACGCTTTGTTTGTCGATCCGGTATCCAATAAATTTACCTGTCAGTCTATTATTATCGGAGTGATCATGTTTAGTATGGGTCTGACATTAACAACAGAGGATTTTAAGATTCTTGCGCAGAGACCGTTTGATATCTGCATCGGAGCAATCGCTCAGTATCTGATTATGCCATTCCTTGCATTTGCACTGACAAAGGCATTGAATCTTCCGGATGGAATCGCTTTGGGACTGATCCTTGTCGGATGTTGTCCTGGTGGTGTGTCATCCAATATTATGTCCTATCTGTGTGGTGGAGATGTAGCATTTTCTGTAGGAATGACAACAGTTTCAACATTGCTCTCACCAGTTATGACACCACTTATGGTTTCACTGCTGGCAAGTGGTACACATATTTCAATCAAAGGATTACCTATGTTTGTATCCATTATTGAAACAGTTATCTTCCCGGTAGCAGTAGGATTCTTACTCAACTATCTGTTAGGAAAAAATAAAACATTCAAAGAACTTCAGAAAATTATGCCTGGTATTGCAGTACTTGGACTTGCATGCGTTGTCGGCGGTGTAGTATCTTCACAGGGAAGCAAATTCTTTGAGTCCGGTGTTGTAATCTTCGTGGCAGTATTTCTTCATAATGGACTTGGATATCTGCTTGGATACGGAGCTGGTAAACTCACAGGAATGAATACAGCGAAGAAGAGAACAATCTCGATCGAGGTAGGTATGCAGAATGCAGGACTTGCAACAAACCTTGCAACAACAACAGCACAGTTTGCATCCACACCGGAGTCAGCAATCATCTGTGCAGTATCTTGTACATGGCATTCTATTTCAGGAACACTCCTTGCAGGAATGTTTGCATATTATGATAAATTCAAAGAGGACAGAGAATCCAAGAGTGTGAATACAAAAGAAGAAGCAGTATAAAAAGAATGAAATGATAAGGCAGAGGTAAAAAATAATTGATTTAGAGGATGGTTTGACACAACGAACAAGAAACGTTCGAACGTGAGAAAACCATCCTTTTTTCTGTGTTGCATGGTAAGGAAAATCATTTTATAATAAATAAGGCAAGAGATTTTATCTGAACATAAGAAAGCAATCAGAGTTCGGAACAAAAGAGAAATACAAGAGGGGAAATGTAAATGGAAGAAAAAGAAAATACAGAAAATACGGGGATGGGAAAACGAAAACATTCCCACGATACAAAAATAGTAATAAAGTATTATTATGAAAGGATCCGACAGAACACGTGGAATTTTCTGAAATGGATGGGGCTTTCTGTTTTGACAGGTCTGGTTGTAGGCGGTGCGAGTGCAGTATTTGCAGGATGTATCAAGGCAGCAACGGAATACAGGGATACACACAATTGGATTTTTATGCTTTTGCCGGTTGCAGGAGTTCTGATTGTATTTATGTATGAGAGGATAGGAAGACAGGACGGAGGAACGAATCAGGTACTTGCTACTATTAAATCAAAGGATGATGTTCCGTTTCTGTCAGCACCATTGATTTTTGTGTCAACATTATTGACGCATCTTACCGGCGGTTCGGCAGGAAGAGAAGGAGCGTCGATACAGTTTGGTGGAAGTATTGGAAATTGGCTTGGAAAACTGGCTCATTTAGATGAATTTGATCACCATGTGATGATTATGTGTGGAATGAGTGCAGCGTTTGCAGCCGTGTTTGGAACACCGATGGCAGCAGCAGTTTTTGCAATGGAGGTTGCGAGCGTGGGGGTAATGTATTACGCGGCGCTTCTTCCGTGTGTGATCGCAGCTATCATTGCGGCAGAGTTTGCAACAGGAATGGGGATTGATCCGGAGACATTTCCGGTACATTCTATCCCGGGACTTACTGTGGAGACAGGACTTAAGATGGCATTGATCGCAGTGGGGTGTGGGATTTTAAGTATTCTATTTTGTATTCTGTTAAAAATAGTAGGGCAGTTGTATACAAAGTACTTGAAAAATCCGTATATTAGAATTGTAGTCGCGGCAGGAGTGATTATTCTGATCACAATATGTCTGAATACAAAAGATTATATGGGAGCAGGAAGCGGATTGATCGCAAGAGCTATTGAAAACGGTGAAGCAGGACCACTCGATTTCTTATGGAAAATGTTACTTACAGCGCTTACGATGCGGGCAGGATACCGTGGCGGTGAGATTGTACCGGCATTCAGTGTTGGCGCGACGTTTGGATGTGTTGCCGGTGGAATATTTGGATTCTCACCGGAGTTAGCAGCTGCAGCCGGCATGGTTGCACTTTTCTGCGGAGTGACGAACTGTCCGATTACGGCAATGCTGATTTCATTCGAACTGTTTGGATTTTCAGGAGCAGCATATTATCTGATCGCGATATCAATCAGCTATGCGGTTTCCGGATATTATAGTTTATATAAAGATCAGACGATTGTATATTCTAAATATAAAGCAAGATATATTAACCGTAAAACAAGATAGCAGAATACTGTATCAGAGAGATACAGACAGGATAACAAGAACAATCAGTTATATAGGTATATGAAAAGGAGAGGCATTTTATATAGCCTCTCCTTTTCAGTTGCGCCTTGCGGCGCGTGATTTACTTATTGAGTGGTACTTCCGCTTCCAGTGTCGCCACCAGTAGTGCTGCCGGAAGTATCACCTGTAGTTGTTCCGGTTGTTCCAGCAGAGTCTCCGCCGGCAGCAGGTTCGGTTGTTGTCCCAGCAGAGGAAGAATCCGGTGATGAGGTTGTTCCGGAAGAATCGGTACCTGTAGCAGGTGTGTTCTCATCAGAACTCTCAGAATCATCTTTCTTGGAATCTTTTGATGGGGCAACATAGTGACCACTGCAGCTCTTTGTCGGAGCATTGTCTTTTGAGAAATACTCTGTAATAGCAGGACAACTGCTTGTGGCAAGGAGTCCTGTTTTAGTACAAACCGTCTTTTCTTCGACAGAGGATGGAATTTCAAAGTCTTTGTACTCAAGTCCTTTTGTATCCTGGATATGTTCCATGATATTTTTCCAAAGTTTCTGATGCCAGCTCTGGCTTAATCTGTCCATTGTCTTATGCTCATCATATCCACCCCATACAGACGCTGTATAATAAGGCGTAAATGCTGAAATCCACAAGTCACGGCTTTCCTGGCTGGTACCTGTTTTAGCGGCAACAGGCATGTTGCTCAGTCTTGCAGAACCACCGGTTCCACCGGCACCGTTGACAACGTCTTCCATTGCACTTGTCAGAAGATAAGCAGTGGAGTCTTTTAAGACTTCATGTGTCTCAGGGGTTGTGTTATCGAGAAGAACATTTCCATCATGATCCAGAACCTGTGTGTAAAGAATCGGCTTCGTGTAAGTTCCTCCATTGGCAATTGCTGCATAGGCAGCTGTCATCTCGATATTATATACACCGTTCGTGATACCACCAAGAGCTTTTGCCTGTGAATATTTATCATCTTCAGACAGCGTTGTAAATCCAAAATTAAGAAGATAATCATAACTTTCTGTTTCACCAACATAGTCAGTTAATGTCTTGACAGCAAGGACATTCATAGAATGTTCAATTCCATAACGGACACGTGTTGGACCGATATATTTTTTATCCCAGTTGTTTACAGACTGTCCGTTCTTATATTCATATTCTTCATCATCAATTGTTGTTGCAAGGGTGATCTTTCCTTCGTTAAGTGCCGGTGCATAAGCAGCAAGAATCTTGAAACAGGATCCAGGCTGTCTTGCAGAATCTGTGGCACGGTTTAGAGAAAGACTGGAATTCTTTTCGCCGCGTCCACCGACGATAGCTTTCACCTGTCCGGTATACTGATCCATCACAACAACAGAAGTCTGCGGCTGAGGTGAGAGCTCAATTCTTTCATCAACAGTGTCTCCGCCTGCTTCATTGATATTGAGCGTTGATTTAAATGCATCAACTGCTTCCTGTGCAGCTCCTTCGGAACCGTAGAGAAGTGGAGTGTCATATCCCCAGGCACTCTGAATATAGGAAGCAAGTTGTTCTTTACTGTAGTTCTCAGAAGAACCATCTGCCCTGTGGATAGTAAGTGCGTAATCAAGCCATATTCTGTATCACCATTGAGATAATCCCCTACATTAGCAACTTCATCATCACAGATGGCCTGAATATCAGCATCCTGTGTAACTTTGATCGTAAGGCCGCCGCTATAGAGCAGATTGTATGCCTGTGTTTCTGTATAACTCTTCTCAGTTACAAGATCATCCACGATCTGATTGATGACTGCATCGATGAAATAAGTGTAAGGTTTGGATGCAGTTGTATTTGACGCTGTTTCGGAAATGCGGTTATATACATTATCCGCCATTGCCTCATCGTATTCATCCTTTGTGATAGAGCCTTGTTCCTTCATGTTTTTCAGAACTTTTTCCCGTCTTTTTGCATTAGCCTCCGGGTTGCTGACCGGATTCAGATTTGACGGACTCTGGGTGATTGCTGCGATAACTGCACATTCAGAAAGAGTCAGATCTTTTGCATCTTTATTAAAGTAACGCTGTGCAGCTGTCTGAACTCCGAGGCATCCCTGTCCTAAATTGATTGTATTCATGTATGCCTCAAGAATCTCTTCCTTACTCATCTCTTTTTCAATCTTTAGTGCAAGGTACTGTTCCTGGATTTTACGTTCAATTCGCTGATACTTACTCTCATTGATGAAATTAGGGAATACATTGTTTTTGATTAACTGCTGGGTTAATGTGCTGGCTCCTTCTGTGAAATGGAAGCCATGTGCAACACCATTGACACCGGCACGGATAATTCCCTGGATATCAATACCGTTATGCTTGTAGAAACGTTCGTCCTCGATCGCAACAAAAGCTTTCCCCATGTATGGTGAAATCTCGTCATATTTCTTGTAAACACGGTTAGAATCAGAGTCTTTGAGTTGCTCAAGCAAGGTTCCATTGGAATCGACAATATTCGTTGTATAGCCCTGTGGCATAATGTCCTTTGCAGTGACTTCCGGTGTATTGTCAATCACTTTTTTTACATATATGCCAATTCCGGCTGCCCCAATGACGATCAAAAGCAGAAAACAAATAATGAGGGCTTTGAAAAAACGTACGCCGACTCGCTTCTTTTTCCTTTTCTTTTTAGAAGAAATTTGCTTTTTTCTTCTAGAAAGATTCGATTTTCCGTAATTCACGTATAATATCCTCCTTTATTGACTTCTATGATTATATCAAATTTACCGATGTAAATAAAGGTAAATTTGAAAAGTTCAAATTTTCCTGAAAATCTTAA
>NZ_QTZH01000052.1:0-16323 GCF_003462585.1 Ruminococcus sp. OM04-4AA
ACTATCAAAAGAAAAATTAGTCAATTCTCTTTCTTTAAAAATAGTGATTTTTTCATTGACATTCACTAATTTTAGTGATAATATAGTTATAGAGAGAAGCAAACAAGTATTAATTTGATTCATGCTATGGAGGTAACCCTATGAAATTAAACAAAGAAGATTTCTTAAATTCTGAACTTGGCAGCAATTTGCTGGAATGTATAGAATCATGGGACTGGGCTTTAAGAGGTGGAGTTAAAACAAAACCTCTTGCAGATTGGTGCCAGGCTCAATGGGAAGTATATCAGATCATGTTTAGACAGATTTTCCATATTAATTATCATTTCACTAGAACAGACGAACGTTTTGGAATTTGCACAGAAAACGAAAAAGATTGGCTTATAAAAGAGGTAAAAAAATGAGAAAAAGAACAATAAAAAAAATAATCATAGCAGCAATTATTTCTGCAGAACTTTCTAGTTGGGCTACACGAATATACATGATCAATACAGCTCAACCAGAC
This sequence comes from Ruminococcus sp. OM04-4AA, assembly GCF_003462585.1. Classification (NCBI taxonomy): domain Bacteria; kingdom Bacillati; phylum Bacillota; class Clostridia; order Eubacteriales; family Oscillospiraceae; genus Ruminococcus; species Ruminococcus sp. OM04-4AA. Next base: position 503 of record NZ_QTZH01000052.1, read on the forward strand.
CGACCATGTAAGATTACTTGGAGTGGCGAAACAACAACATATGATCAAAACTATTAACAATCCGACCAACACATCTTTCAATTATACCGGAGCATGTATGTAGGTGTGTTCTTCAAGCGGTATATCTTAGGACTGTGGTGTGTGGCTGAAGGTCTTGTCTATTCCATATGTTGCGAAAAGCGAAAGGAGAAGAGATGGGAAAAACGATTGATTGCTCCGCAGTATTGACGTACTGCGGAGTTTTTGTTGAAAAAAATAAAAAGCATTGACTATTGGTGTCCAATATGCTATAATAAAGACAGTTAAAGAAGACAAGCAAATTCAAGGAGGAAAGAAAAATGAAATATGTTGATATCACGAATCAAGAAATAGTTGAAGGATTCAAAAAGTCATGTCCGTTATTTGTTGGAGAAGAGATCGAAGAACTTCACAAGCGCATTATCCGCATGAAATTAAGCGTTGACTGTCAAGGCGACATACTTGCGCAGAACGAAGACGGTGACAGATATTGGATAACTACAGAGCCAACTGTTACTCGCTGGAACAAATCTGGAAAATATGAAATCAGGATGAAATACAGCGTGCACAAAGAAAGCAAATACAACGATAAAATTTATGAGTTGTAAAATAAGACATTGCAATTAACAAATAAAAGGAGGAAGCAAAATGACAATCGAAGAAATCAGAAATTTAATCAGTAAAGCAGAATATGGCTACATTGGAATCAGGGCAGACAGCAGAGATTATCAAATAGGTGACGTAATGGATAACTCACATCAGCTTTTCCAGGATCCTCAGTACAATGATGATTATACAGAATTGCTATACCCTTATATTTACGAAGGACCTTATGCTGGATTCTACGATGCCGGCGAACTTAACGGAACATGTGCGCTTTCGGTATCTGAGAACAACATCGAAAAGATGCTTGAAGCTGTGAAAAATTATGGAGAAAAAATCTACTTAATCGGTGGGAATTCAATGGAATACGGAAATGATGTAGACGAAATCATTGTTAGAAACGCAGAAGTGATTGCAGTATTGCAATAAAGGAGAAAAAATGAAAAGGACAAAAAGAGCTTGTATAAAATGCGGAAAGCCATTTTACGGTGGAACGGACAAATCATATTGTGATGAGTGTGCAAAAGCAATAAAAAGCAATGTTATGCGTACAAGAACGTGTAAATCGTGCGGAGCTGAATTTTTGGGGGGTCCACGTGCATCCTATTGTCCGAACTGTCGCAGAATAAGGCAAAGAGAAGCAAACGAAAGAGCAAGAAAAAGAGGAGGTGCAACTAGACCAATCGGAAGTATCGACAAGTGCAAATTGTGTGGAGCTGAATATGTTGTTAATTCCGGAAGGCAAAAATATTGTTCGGACGAGTGCCAAAGAGAAGCGGTACTTGCATGGCAACGAGAACACAAAAAGGGATATAATAAGGCATCCGGACAAGACATTAAAAAAGTAGAACGGCGGAAAGAGAAAAAGAAAATCTGCGTATATTGCGGACGTGTTTTTTCTTCTAATACAGCGACAAACACATGTTCTAATTATTGCCGAAAGAAAAATACGAAAATAATTGAGTACAGAGCAGAAATGAAGCGTGGAATTAACGCAAATATCGAAAAACTGATAGAAGAAAGAAATAAATATAGAGCAAAAATAAAAGCGGAGGAAGCATAATGAAAGAAATCGAAAGAAACGTGATGTTTGCAAAGGCTGGCGGTAATGCAAGTAAGAATGCATACACCTGCAGAATCTCACTCCCGGTGGATGCAATCAAGGCACTTGGAGTGAAACCAGAAGATAGAGCAGTGATGCTAACAATCGAAGAAAACAAAGTAGTAATTACGAAAGCCACAAAGAATTAATTCTGAGAAAATGTAGAGAAATAATCAAAGATGGGTACAATGAAAAAATCCTCACAAGTTACAATAATTATAAAGACTATGTAGAATGTGAGGATTTTTCTATGTATAGAAGTACACAGAACTACGAGAATCAACAGAAAATGCTGTTTGTTGGTGTTGGCGAATATGGAATCCCACAGATAGAGCTACATCATACAACCCATGCGAATTCCTATCATTCAACTATGCGAAAAGCTGTAAGGATAGAGCAGATCATGGAATCTTACGTAAGCATGCTACAGGACTTCAAGTGTGTAATGAGTCCGGACTTTAGCACGTATACAGATTTTCCTAAAGCATTACAGGTGTACAACCATTTTAGAAAGCACTGGATTGGTGCGTACATGCAGATGAATGGGATTGATGTGATACCTACAATCAGTTGGAGTGACAAAGAATCATTCTCCTGGTGCTTTGACGGAGAGCCAGTGGGCGGAGTTGTTGCGGTAGCCCCATAAGATAACAGGGGCTATAATTGGTGAAATCCTATTACTCTCCCACAATCATTGCATAAACTGATATGTTCTGCGATATTGGTTCATTTTTTCTACTGGAAATGTAAAGTAGGATTTTACTTCTTCTTCAGTAAGTCCATTTTCCAATCCAAGCAAGATTTCATTTAATTGATCTTCCGTAAGTCTCTCTGCATACCGCTGAATGCACTGGTTGATTGTTCCGGACAAATCCCATTTTTCTTCTTTCTTTTCTTTCTGCACTTCCTCATCCACCTCCGTCGTTTCCTCTTCTGTACCGAAATTCGGTACATTGGAACGATTCTCTTGCATTAACTGTTCTTCCATTTCTATTGCTCTTTCTTGCAATCCTGTATCTTTCTTACTTTTCTCGAACAGTTGAATAAGTTCTTCTTCTGTTGGCTTCGGATCGGCATCAAAATTTAGATACAAGAAATCTTCCTCATTTATCTCACATACTTTGATACTCTTATCCGTCTTTTCTACTTCCTTATAAAATGCCACATCTTTTTTATCAATCACCTGAAAATCCTGCTTACTACGAATTGTTCGGTAAGTCATTGTTCTTGGATTATATACAACACGGACCGGATGCTTATAGCCATTCTTCCCTGCAAGTTTTTTAGATTCTTTCCATATAGGTGTGTTAAATGGGAAGTTTTTTCGATCTCTAATTGGATACTGTCCCTCCATGAAAATAAGGCAATCCTTACGACTCATTCTTTTTACTTCTCCCGGAGTCATTAATCCTCTTCCTGCTCTTTGATTATTCAAACTTGAATTTCCATGTACACCAGTGGTCACTCCATCATTTCTCGTATCAATGGTCATATCACCTAATAGTTTCGATATGTATTCATGCGTAGAAAGTGCTGCTGGACCAGAGCCAAGATAGATCATCACTGCACAGTTATCTAGGAACACTTCCCATTTTTCCTGTGGAAAGATTGCCTTAATCTGGGCGATGGACTGCAAAACTGGAACCATCGACATATTTCTGCTTCGTATTGTTCCCATTAATACCTCTGTATTATTCGGTTTCGGACCGGCATAGAATTCATCTGCCCATAGTCTTACATGTATAGGAAGACTTCCGTTGCACTTATGATCTGCGATTCTGATCAAAACATCAAATAGCTGTGTGTAAAACATGGAAATCAAAAAATTAAAAGACTGATCATTATCTGGCATAACCAGAAATAATGCAGTCTTTTTATTTGGATTTCCGTCTACTCCCAACCCTAAAGATGGAATATCAATATCATCGTCTTCAAAAAGACGTTTTAATGAAGATGTTTCGCATAATCGCAACATTGCATTCACCATTATAATAATAGAACGGACTGTTTCTGCCGCACCTTTTTTCAATTTCCGGTAGTCTCGCACTGGTGGGTAATCATCTCCGTGGATATCTTCGAGTCTGTTCATCTCAAGCTGTAATTCTGTCATATCATCATCCTCATTTCCCACATGTTTCGATTCCATATTTACGAGTTTCAAGATATTGTTTAAAGTTGGTTTTCGTCCCTCTTCCTTTGCTGTCAGCCATTCATGAAAGAACACTGCCTGCAGATAAAGTGCAACTCCATCATCCCAGAATGGCTCTCCCTTCATTGCGTCTGGTGGCTTTACGGATGCCTGCATATTCGTAATTAATCGGATTACATCTGTCTCTTTTTCAAGGTACGCCATTGGATTATATCTGTCGGACTCTTCCGGATTAATCAGATTGAAAGACTTCACAGTTATTCCATGAGCTTTTAAATATTTTCCATGTTTTCGTAACAAATCTCCTTTAATATCCAATATTACATTTGTCATACCAGCTAATAACAGATTTGGAGTAACCACAGAGGTTGTTTTATATGAACCAGATCCTCCAATTACCAACATATTCATATTTGACACTGAATGATTAGAAACTGCAATGCGTTCACTTAGATAGGTATTATTCTGCTTATTTTTATCCCTTAATGTTTTACTCAATTTATTTACATCTGCCCACTGTTCCGAGCCATTTTCCACTCCAAAATGGTAGTTTCGATTCTGATCTAAATAATATGCGATAAACATGATCCATGCTATAAATGCACAGCCCATAAACGCAGGCGTTTTATCTGTCCACCAGTTTCGTAACGGATGCATTACAATATACAATAATTTTTCCTGGTAATTTGACATGGTGACACCATCTAATTTCATCAATCCACAGCCAAAATACGCTCCAATGATCAATATTACAAGAATAATAAGGAAGATTCCCCATGGAGTTTTTCTTTTTTCAATCATCTATTCTCCCTCCGGATTATCTTGCTTTCAAAGGCGGTTTCGGAGATTTTACAGGTTTCTTACGAGCTGTATTTTCAACTGTTTTTCCTGCTTTATTCTGTGATCGATCTGTTGCTTTCTGCTCTCTTTCCGACAGATTATAATGCTTCTCATATAATTCACTCGCAAATGGACGTCGTTCGAGTTTAATAGGAAGCTTCAAGCCTTTATCATACATCAATGGCTTTTTATCTTTCTCCAAAAATGCCGTATAGTATTTTGAATCAACAGAATGGAATACTTGATCTCCTGGAATCACCAAATATTGTACATTTTCTCCAAAAGTTCCCGGTATTCTGCTAACAAAATACTTTTCTTCTCTGAAAGATTTAATTGCTTCCTTGTCTAATTGGTTTACTAATGTATCCGGATCAATTGTAAATTTTTGATACATTTGATTTTCTTCGTAATCCTCATATGTCATATTTCCTTCATCTAAAGCTATTTTAGGAGCAGACGACTTTTCTTTTTCATATTTTTGATTTGCTTCCTTCACTTTTTCATCCCCGGTATTGATGTATTCCTCTGTAGACATTTTTCCCGTATTCTGATAGGTAGACATATCAATCATATTTAGATCTGGAACTTTTTCTCCTCGTTGAAGCATATCTTTCTGATACAATTGATACCAGTGTTGTACTTTCGGGATATCACTGTTTGCTACAATAATCTGTATATTTCCATCCCCGATCTTTAAATCTGGTAATACACTATAATTTATTTTTAATTTGTCAAAATCTTCTTTATACACCTCCTCTTTCCCTTCAAATGGTACACTAAATATACTTGTTTTTCCTTCTGTAAATGCATTCAAACTTTCTTCCGTTCTTTCTCCTCCAACCATTTTTTTGTTTAAATACCTCTTATACCATAGATCAAAAATATTTTCATCATCTCTGCATACTGCAATCTGTATATAGTTATCAGCCTTATTTAGATCCGGCATTTCATAGAAGCGTACTCCTTTTTTCTTTAGGTCCGCAAATTCCTCGATATCCTCTAATTTAATATCATCTCCTGTTTGATCTATCGGAATATTAAATACATCAAAGTTTCCTTCTGTTCGTTTGGCAAAATTTTGGAAGTCTTTAAATTCCCTTTTGTCAATGATTTTCTCCTTCACCATTCTGGCAAGAAACTGCACAATTTTTGCAAGTCCTTTCGTTGATATTTTCATAATTGGATCTGCAAACATGGTTGCCTTTTTGATCACCATTAAGACTTCTTCCACATCTCTGTATTCTTCGTTCATTTCTCCGCTCCTGTCAATTATTTTTCTTCATGATTTTTACTCATATTTGATGGATTGTACCGAAATTCGGTACAATCATAATTTCGGTGAAACTGCTTTTACCTGTTTTCTCTGCTTTGATTCTGTTTTCACCTCTGGTAATACAGATATATCCTTCTTTTCTTCTTCCCGCATTGGAATATTATATTTTTCCATAAAACCCTTAAAGTATGCTGTATTTTCTTTGATTTCTCCTAGCATCTTCCGGATTTCTTCCATCTCTGATTTAATCTGTTCTAATTCTTTGTTTGATTCAATCATAATTTTTCTCCTTTATCGTGTACCGAATTTCGGTACAACTTCATTTTTTTGCGTTTTATTGGTTACTTCTGCTGTTTCTTGTTCTTCAATCTGTTCTTCAGCAACAATCTCATGATTGGATTGATCCATATTAAGAAGTGCATTAAGTTCCGACAGACGATCTGTTTTTTCTTTTAAATCAGCTTCTTTGGGGAACTCTTTCATTACCTCGATTTTTGCATCCTCTAGCTGTGATTCATAGGTCTGCAGATTCTGTTTTGCCCTTGCAATATGCTTTGGAATATTATCCAATGCATTATTAATTCGTATAATATTTCCCAGACCATTTTCACCTAACTCAATAAGATAACTTCGTTGATTCTGTAATTTCAAATTATATGAATTGCTTATATGGTTATAACTGACAAACATAGTAAATCCCTGGTAAGTTCCTATCTCAACAGATTCACCTAACCTGTTTTCTTTTTTGGCTGCTGTCCGGATTGCCTTTCCTGCCAACTCTTTATCATCAAAAGTTACGTCTTCAATTATCATTTCAAACCGATCTTGATTTTTTATCTGATAGGATTGGTAGCATTTTAAATCTTCTTGCAGCTGCTGAATTCTTACTTTTTCATTAGAGATTTTCAAAGGATAATCATGTACAATCTGATTTTCCAATCTGTATCTATTGGCATTATGGTTTGCTTTTAACACCTTCAGTTTTGCAACATCAATATCCAGTTCCATCTTCTCCTTAATGTATGGATTTCCGGTAGCCAATGCTTTTATTTCAGCGAATGATAATACTGCTTCATCCACATCCTCACAACTTCTGACTGGTGATTTGCTTGTCATGATTTGACCAACAAACTTCTGCTTATTCTCCAAAAGCTGCCACATATAACTGTCAAACGTTCCTTCTGTAACATAACGGAAAATCTGTACTTTCTCATTCTGGTTTCCCTGACGTAAGATACGTCCTTCCTGTTGTTCAATATCCGAAGGTTTCCAAGGCACATCCAAATGATGAAGAGCAATCAGTCTGTCCTGCACATTCGTGCCGGCTCCCATTTTGGCGGTCGAGCCAAACAAAAAGCGAACCTGTCCACTTCTTACTTTCGAGAACAGCTCCGCTTTCCTTGTATCTGTATTTGCATGATGAATATAAGCAATTTCTTCTTCCGGAACACCCATATCCATTAATTTTTGTTTCAAATCATCATACACATTAAATGTTCCATCATTTTTCGGTGTCGACAAATCACAGAACACCAATTGTGCTGATTTCGTGTCTTTGGTATTTTCCCATATATCGTAACACTGTCTTGCACATTCAGATACCTTTCCATCCACTGAATCAGGAAACGCATCACTTATTAATCTCTGATCTAATGCAAGTTTTCGACCATCATTGGTTATTTTCAGCATGTTATCAATGGAAGAATCAACTCCTCCATTTCTTACTTGCTCTGCACGCTCACCTAATTCTGCCACATATTCTTTTTGTTCTTCTGTTGGCTTGATAACAATCGTTTTATATTCCACTTCCGGAACAGGAAGATTTAATTGATCAGATGTTTTGATATCTGCAATTTCCTTAAACATGCTCATAAGTTCCGGAACATTGAAGAAACGTGAAAATCTCGTTTTTGTTCGATAGCCCGTTCCTTCCGGTGCTAATTCAATTGCTGTAACCGTCTCGCCAAACGTGGCTGCCCAGGCATCAAATTGTGTGAGACCAGTCTTTTGCAGTTCCTCCATCTGAAGGTAACGCTGTATCGTAAACAATTCTGTCATACTATTGCTGATCGGCGTTCCAGTTGCAAATGTAATACCACTTCCTTCTGTAATTTCATTCATATATTGACACTTATTAAACATGTCCGTTGATTTCTGTGCTTCCGTCTGTGATACTCCTGCAACATTTCTCATCTTTGTATACAAAAAAAGATTCTTATAGTAATGACTCTCATCTACAAAAAGCCTGTCTACGCCCAACTCCTCAAACGTGATTGTATTATCCTTTTTTTCTTTCTTATTTAGCTTTTCTATCTTACCGCTAATTGTTTTTTGGTTTTCTCCATCTGCTTGATGGTAAAGTTTTCTGTATTGCTTTCTTTTGCCAGCTCAATTGCTGCAATAATATCATCAATCTGACCATTCAGCATTTTCTTCAGACGTTCATCGCTCAGTGGAATCTTTTCAAATTGACTATGACCTATAATCACTGCATCATAATTTCCAAGTGCAATTCTGGCACAGAACTTTTTCCGGTTCATTGGCTGAAAGTCCTTTTTCGTTGCAACCAAGATATTTGCCCCAGGATATAGCTGTAAAAATTCCGATCCCCACTGCTCCGTCAGATGATTTGGCACAACAAACAGTGATTTTTGCGACAGCCCAAGTCTTTTCGACTCCATTGCTGCAGCAATCATTTCATATGTTTTTCCAGCGCCAACACAATGAGCCAATAAAGTATTTTTCCCATACAACTGATGTGCAACCGCATTTTTCTGATGTGGTTTTAATGTAATTTCGGTATTCATTCCTGGAAATACCAAGTAACTTCCATCATATTCCCGTGGACGGATCGAGTTAAACCTTTCATTATATGTTTTACAGATCGTTTCTCTTCTCTGTAGATCGGCATAAATCCATTCCTGGAAAGCTTCTTTTATAGCGTCCTGCTTCTGAGCTGCATACATTGTTTCTGTCTTATTTACGACATATCTGACGGTTCCATCGGTTTCTACCCTATCATACACTCTGGCATCCCGTAGATTTAATGTTGCTTCAAGAATTTCATATGCGTTAATTCTCTGCGTTCCATAGGTGTTATAAGCGATTGTATTTCCAATACTATCCAGGTTTTTCCCTTTAATCCGCCATTCTCCGGTTGTTTTGGAATATTCGATTGCAATTCTCCGGTTATTCAGATGATATTTTGGTGTATGGAAGACCTCTTCCATAAACTGTTCATACATTTCCGGTTCAATCCAGGTGGCACCGATCCTGACTTCAATTTCAGACGCATCAAGATCTTTGGGCTGTATCTTTTCTAAGGCATCTACATTTTCCTGATATCTAGAATCTGTCTGTAGATGTTCTTTTGCAACTTGTAATTTTTCTCTGACATTCCCGGATAAATATTCATCATTATTTTCCCAACGATTGGTTTCCGGATTAAAGAAGATTATCCCCTTCAGTTCTTCTATTACAGTTTCTTCACTTCTACCCGTCAGTTGCGCCATAAATAGCAGATTTACTCTTGCATATTCACTCATTGAAACCGTCAGTGACTCAATCGCCGTATCCACCTTGGTAACCGGCACCGCTTTACTGATCGTGCGCTTTGAAAACATGTCCGCTTTCCGTTCCAGATTTCCATTTTCATCCAGTATTTCCAATGAACACAATAAGCAATAGGATGCATCTGATGAAAAAGCCCTCTTATTTCCAGTACTACTTATAACACCATACTTTTTATAGAATTCATCATAGACTCTATTCAGCTTTTCTTGTTCCGTTTTAATCGCTTCATCTGTTCCATTTTCATCCATCTGTAGAGAAATCAATCTCCTTACTGATTCTCGGATTTCAATCATTCCACGCACACGTTCCTCTGTAGCCTTTGAAAGATTCACTGGATACATTCTGGAATTTTCCCGGAAATATAATTGTTCATCAACTAATGTATAAGAGTAATTTTTTACATCTGGATTTGCAGGAATGTCTCTTTGATCTTCCTCGATTACAACTTCCGGATTTTCCACAAAAATCTGTCCTTGAACCTTCGTGATTGCAACATCTAGTTGTTCTTTCAGATCTGCCCCTTTAAGCGGTATACATGCGGTTTCTTTTCCATATGGTCCACTTACCTCTTCCATGTGTCCGAGTACCATTTCCGGATGGTTTAAGAAATATTGATTTAACTCAATACCATCTTCATTTACTCCAATGTCCAGCCACTCCGGAGAATCATAAGAAATTCCTTCTCTTTTCTGGAAAAACAAAATATCCGATGTTACTTCTGTTCCTGCATTGCCCTTAAATGCAGTGTTTGGTAAGCGAATTGCTCCTAATAATTCTGCTCGCTGTGACAAGTAGGAACGAACCAGATTATTTTTTTTATCCATTGTTCCCTTAGATGTGATAAACGCTGCTACTCCACCACTTCTTAACTGATCTAAAGTTTTCGCCAAGAAATAATCATGGATCAGAAAATGATGTTGTTCATATCGCCTGTCATACACCTGATAATTACCAAACGGAACATTTCCAATCGCAACATCAAAAAAATCATCCGGATATCCGGAAGTTTCATAACCAGTAATCCGGATGTCTGCATCCGGATACAGTTGTTTTGCAATTCTACCACTGATACTGTCTAACTCCACACCATATAGCTTTGAATCACGCAAGGATTCCGGCATTGCTCCAAAAAAATTTCCTACTCCCATTGCAGGCTCTAGCACATTTCCGTTTTTAAATCCCATTTGTTCCAACGCCTTATACATACTTTTAATAATCACAGGTTGCGTATAATGTGCATTCAATACAGATTCTCGTGCAGATTTATATTCGGACTCTGTAAGCAACTCTTTTAGTTCTTTATATTCATCCGCCCAATTAGATTTTCCTTCGTCAAATACATAGGCAAGACCTCCCCATCCAACATACTGCGAGAGAACTTCCTGTTCATACCGATCAGCCTGCCGATGCTCCTGCTCCAATTGCTTTAACAATCGAATTGCATCGACATTTCTTTGATATTTTTCCTTTGCAGTTCCATTTCCCAACTGATTATCTGTAATATAGAAATTACCAGGACGAATTGTTTGCGTATTGTTTTTGCTTTCTTTCTGTAATACTTCCTGGATCTGCTTCTGTTCCTCTGGTGTAGTTGGTCTGTTTTCCAGCACACTTGCCATTGCTTCATGTACAATGGCATCATATTCTATCACCTCAAGAATCTCCGCATGTTCTGTTATATACTCATCAACCGCAGCCTGGTTAATAAAGAATCGATTTGCTGAAGGATATACCTCTAACTTCCCATCCTCACCAATGCGTACCAGACGGAAACGTATTCCATCTCTTCCATCTGGATAATGATATGTAAAAAATCCAATGTCCCGTTCTTCTACATCCTCACTGCTTTCGATTGCTACTCGTATGCGCTCATTTTCTGAAGATGCCACTTGTTCTGTACCGAAATTCGGTACACTATCCTGTTGATCTGCAATATCCGGTTTTAGCGAACTCTGTTCTTGTTCTGTAACCACCGTTTCAGATTCCGATTTTTCTGTTAAATATTGGTTCTTCTGTATCATGGTTTCGATACGGCGTAAAACCATGTTCCATTTTAATATGACCTTTCCACAAAATTCCTTTTCAATGACAATCCCTTTTGCATCATGGTTTTCAGATGAAAACCAGCTTCCGATGACTCCCGGCGTAGGTCCTCCTATCCCATATTCATTTTTTAGGAACTCTATTTTTTCTTTTATACTATGTTCCTTTGTCAGGAAGTTATAGATGCGTTTTTTTCCACCCTCTACCCCAGAACCACGCCCTAATATAGCATTGATTTCGTCTTCTGTAATAAATTGCTTTTCCGGCATAAAAATATCGGAAGATTGCAGAATATAATGTTTTTCTTCCGATATTAATTCTTCAAATATTTTTTGATATTTGGCATTATTTATTTTTATCCAACTTGGCATAGAAGAATCAGTTTGAATCATTTTATCTATTGTGTCAAACACTGTTTTTATTTTTTCCTGTCCATTTTTTTCGGACAATTCTTGTTGGATAACATCGCCCCATTCTTCCTTATACTTTAGCCCCTCTGGCAGCACACCCGCATCTCGAAATAATAATTCTACCCTCTGAGCATACTTTTTTTCTGTCACTTGCAAGGCATTTACTACAATCGAATTGGGCAGATATTTCCCATCTTCATATAATTTTTTAATTCTATCTGCCGCTTCTTGCCAGGGGATTAATTGATCATATCTATCCTGTGCCGATTCACCTCTTGCAAACCGTAGTCCTGATTGTTCATACCATACTGATATCTTTCGGTTATTTAGGTATACCCCTTTACCACCAGTACCATATTCTCTGCTTAGGAATTCCGCAAATTCTTCCTTATCCAAACCATTAATCAAACGGGCAGCAATTGAATGCTGTGAATTTTCCTCTCCTCCTCCAAGCCGCAATATCGCATCTATTTCTGAATCCAAGATATACTCTGCATCATTCTCTGTCTTACGTGAAGCAATTTCAAGTTGGATTTGTTCGCTTTGTTCCGCTTCTGATGGAATGAACTCTAATTGTGTATAGTCATCATCTGCTTCGATCACTTCATCTACTCGAACTGGAGCTTTTGGTACTGTTCGCAAAACATGATTATCTGGTTCTTCCTCTTCTGCATGTTCTTCTTTCTGCGTACCGAAATTCGGTACACGCTTTTCTGCAGATATTTTTGTTAGAACTTCTGGTGTTGTCTCCGGTTGTGTTATTTTCTGATCTATATTTTTCTGATTTCTGATCAAAAATACGGTAATACCATGCAAAATTGAATTACACGTTTCAGTCGTAGCATAGCCTAAATGTCGAAGCACTGAAATATCATTGAAGTTTGTAATAAACTGAAAAGAATCTGAGGAAAGATACATTTCCGGATCATATCCACATTTTGACAAACAGACATAAAATATACTATTTTCCAGCAGTTCTTGAAAATCATGTTTTAATTGATCTTCTTCCAGGTCTTCCAGATATGTGCCTTCAACATCTTCTTTAAGCGCATCTTGCAGATCATCGATCACATCATCGACACTTTCTTTGATTAGTTCATGTACCAACTCTGGGATAGATTCCATCCCTTCTTCAATATCAATCGTATTCTGCAGATATGTTCTAACAAGAGTTTCATTCTTTTCGGTAACTTTCCATATATTCAAGGATCGAGAATCATATTTTTCTGTTGTCTGAGTTACGTCAAACACATAATCAATCTTTTCATACCGCCTTTTCGTATGAATCAGACCAATTCCACAGCTTCCCTTCTTTACTGCCCTGTGCATAATTTTGTTCCAGACATCGTACGTTGCAACTGCTGTTGCTTTTGGTGCTTGCGCATAGATCAGAAGCTGATCCTCAAAAGAATATCGAAAAATATTTGGTGCTGCATTTAAATATTTTTTCCAGGCATCCGGACTTTTTACAATCGCTTCAATTGTTTGTTGGGATAATTCTTTTAATTTCAATAACGTTGTTGCCATAGTAAATCCTCTCTGTACTGAATTTCGGTACAACAAAAAAGACTTCTATCTATGAAGTCCTTGATAAATGCTCTTTTGTTTTTTCTTTCTATTTGTTTCTTGTTGTCTTTCTACTGACTTATCTGCAGAAGTCTCGCAATACTGTTCCAATGCATCTAATGCTTTCTGAATCACTGGATTATCTTTATAATATTGAATCATCTCAACATTTTCTCGATCTACCCGACCATGATACATCAACCCATATTTGCCCTCGTAATCACTTCCATCTTCTAGTTCAAATCCAATTCCTTTCACCCCATGCATCCGTTCTTCTGGAATACTTTCATATTTTTTTATCGCTTCATCCAAAGTAAGATTTTCATGAAGTTCTCCAAAATCTGGAAATTCCATACATTCAGCCGCATAGAAACTGACATTAGTTTCGTCAGATATAAATACTCTCTCCGCTTCTTCCAGACGAGAAAACAATGAGTGTGCAGTTCTGACATCATTATCTATCTCTGAATTTTCCGACACCTCTGTCAGCCATTTTTTTATATCACCTGTTTTCCTCGTCAAAATATCCTCTGTAAGTTTATCAATCTGCTCTTCTCTGTCTTCAATGCTATCTTTATACTCGTATGTATCATATTCATAACTGAATTTGTCTAAATCCACAGCGAGTTGTTTAATTTCTTCTGCATGCTCAACTTCGGCATCCAACTCTTCATAATCCATCCATTCTGCATCATCTAACGAAATTCCTGCATCTTCCAGAATATCCTCTACCACCTGCTTTATAGGACTGTCTGGATTATCATAGATACCGCCATCTATATCTTCATAATCTTTCGTATAGAAAGTGTAGTCATAACCTCCGTTTGTGCGGTGAATAGAAAAATATCCATCATGAATTTTATATGCCAATTCATCCGGTTCTTTGTATATTTCCTCTACTGATATCCCCTTGTCCTGCAGATATTCTGATATAGCGTCCAATGCCCCCTTATCAAACCCATTCCACAAATCCTCTGCCACAAGTTGTCCATTTTCTGTCACAATAATTTCTGCTACATTTGAGCCGAACTCATTATGTTCCATAAGAAAGAACTTCTTTCCGGCATATTTCCTTTCCTCAATCGTATGCCAGGCTCCCTCATGTCCATCTGCTACATAATCATTTGTATCTGTAGTAATCGATACCTCTGCATCTTCAATTGCCCGTTCAATTTTCAGCATCCGAATTTCAAATCTTGCCATTGAAATAAAGTCATCTAATACAACCGGATGACTTTCAATTATATAATCAAGATTTAAGTTCCTTCCATGACTGATATTTTCCGGAATATTAATATGTTCTGCCCACTCTTTATTCTGCTTAGAAAATCGTCCCTCTAAAAAGCTTTCCCGGATTGTATTTGCCATCACAAAATTCATACGTTCTTCTCCAAAACGTCTCACAACATCTTTCGCTACATCATCCTTCAAACGTATTCCATCATAGTTTTCTTGAATTACTTCTTCTATCGCTTTTTTACAATCAATATTTAATTTTCTTGAATCCAAATATGCATCCGCATCCTTCTGTCTTACCGCCTGTTCCAGTGTTCCTGCATAAACTGGAGAATCATTTGACCTATCTATAATCTGCTCTCTTTGCTTCGTGAATTCCGGAAGCTCAGAAAATCCAACATCATCCACGTAATACGCTTTCATTTCTCCATTACGTTTCATTATAACAACGTCGGAAACAGACAATGAATGTCCATCAAACCCTTCTGGTCGTTCAGCATTGAACCTATGATATAATTCATCCAGGGAATCATGTTCATGCAATTGCTCCATGAACATCATACGGTAATCTTTCCCATCCACAGATAATCCCATATTACTTATGATGCTCAGTCCCATGAATTTGTATCCCCAATTTCCATCTGTGTTATCATATTGATAGATTGCATAAGAATCATCTGTACGTTCAAAAAAACTGTTTTCATTTGTTCGATCTTCCTGCTCAGTTTCATCCCTTTCTTTCTCCGAAACACTTTCCATAATTTCTTCCTCTTCCATCCTTGTCCAATCATCTTCGTCCGAAGCAAACATATCTTTTGGATCTACTATTGGAGTTCCTATTACTACATTCTCTATGTAAGCCATACTTTCACCCCAGACTTTAATATTCAATATTTAATAAAAATTCTTCTAAAGTAACAGAATCCTCATTATATTCCGATCCATCTTCTTTTTTAAACCACTCTTTACCATCAACATGAACATTAATCATAACTTTTACATTCTGTA
>NZ_QTZH01000053.1:0-16081 GCF_003462585.1 Ruminococcus sp. OM04-4AA
TCATCTCCGCTTATTCTTACTTATTTTCAATTTTATATTTCAAAATACCAACATACTGAGAAATTAAAATTATAAAGGTAGTCAATGCAATCAAAGAAAGCATATCCTGTATTAAACCAACTGTACAACAGATGGCAAATGCAATAACTTCGATTAAAATTTTCATAGTTACCTTTTTGCAATGTTCTTTTTCAGTATTGTTAAGTTCTCGATTAATACTCTCCACTGTTCACTCCGTTCACAGTAACGTAGCCAAAATTCATTCCAGATTGCCTGCGGCAATGGAATTTTGGCTTGTATGTCTCGGGATTTTGGCATATTCATGCCAAAACACCTCGCGGGACAGTGGTGTGTGAACAGTAACAATCATATTACATTCTCATAATCCAACCCGAAATGTACAATGATATAGGGTGATATGAGAATGAACCAAGATGAAAGAAGGTTTGACTTTCATGGGCTCGGGCTCGCTTTGAAACAGGCCAGAGAGGAAAAGGGCTGGACGCAAGCCTATGTGGCGAAGCTGGTCGGCAAGACTGACCGCACCATTATGAACATCGAGAACAAAGGCCAGCACCCCAGCTTCAACCTGTTTTTCAAACTCGTCACCCTGTTCGACATTTCCGTAGATCAGTTTTTCTATACAGAAGGTCAGCGTGGAGAGAACAGTTGCAGAAAGCACATTGATGTGCTTTTAAGCTCGATGAATGAGAAAGAGCTTGTTGTCATGGAGGCCACAGCCGAAGGGCTCAAGAAAGCCAGAGAAACGGAGGTTCAAGAGGTATGGCTGTTTTGCGTCAGCAGTATGTACTGGTGGAAGCAATCCAAGCATGGATTGCTTCATTAAAAAAGAATCAACAATAAATCATTATTCGGAAAGACCAGCAACTTTGAGTGGCGCTGGTCTTTTATATATGGATTATAAACTTCAACTAACCTGCATATAGTAACATTCCACGGGCAAAGTATGAATTATACAATGTAACCGGGTGATGTTATATGGCGAAAGTTGAAGATTGTCCCGGTTTTGAAACCTTCGGTGCAGATGTCAAAGCCGCACGAGAGGCAAATCGTCTGACACGAAAAACATTGGCAGAATTGGTTGGGATTGAATGGCGGTATCTTGCCAACATCGAAAAAGACAGCACGATTCCCAGCCTGCCTGTGATAATCTAGTTGATTAAAGTCTGCTGACTTTTCATCCCTTTCAACCCCTTACAAAAATCGGCATAATCAAGCCTATTGACCGGTATAATAACAGGTCTCCGCTGGCGCGGTTGTCATAACTCCGCAGCGTCGTTTTACTCGTGCGCCGCAGGGTTCCCCCCAAGTCTTTAGGAGGCCGTGAGGAAGTATCTTTAAGCCCCCGTGCAGTCCTCGCGCCGAATCTGCCACCATCCGCTTTGTGAAATCGTAGATCGCTCCGAAACAGCTTTGTTCATCACCTCCCTAGCTGCTCCATCTTCGCGGCGTTCCACACTCGCTCGTACACGGGTTATGTACCTGTTATGCTGTCTATGAAATTGTCAAAGTGCTGTTGAAGGGGGAAAACTTGTCCTTCTATTAACTCTGACAAAAAGAGCAAAAAACGAGCGCACCAAACGAAACTTTTTCAAAAATACTTTGCCAGCTGCTTCAGACCGCGCCGGATGCTGTCACGGACACGGCTTGGGTCTACACCCTCCGCTACTGCTATTTCGCTCACACGCATACCCAGGTAATACCGGGCATAGATTCGCTTAGCCTGCTTCTCCGGCAGAGCCATCACAGCGGCATAGAGCTGTTCCCGCAGCTGCTTTTCTTCCAGGAGCATTTCCGGCGTCTGGGGCTTCAGCAGGATCGCATTTTCAATGCCGTTGTCGCAGTCCAGGGAGTAGTGCGCCTTATAGCGATACATCCTCCGGTCATAGGCAGCCTCTACACGCTCAGCGGCTCGAATCGTCTCCAGCACATCTTCGGTTACTTCTACAAAGTGATCGTTTTTGTAAATATCGGGATATAAGTCCTTAAGATTGACTTTCTTCATTATGTACCTCCATTTCAATTCACGGGCGATTGACGAGTGAATAGAAAGGAGGCGGGGATCGGCAGCGACATACTTCGGGAGCCTTCCCGAAAAATCGACAATAAAAAGCGCCAGCTCCCTGCAATGGGAAACCGGCGCGACAAAAACACCTATTATTCTGCTTTAGTAGGAATGATAATGCCGATAGGTAGTCATACCTCCCCGGAGGAGGGGCAAGGCTTTTTTTAATTGGTGCAGCTCATGGGTACTATGAATAACGAAAATTGACATGGCGGTATCCTCCTAAATACCGCCCTCCTGATTGCATGAGCATCGATCCGAAAATCAAAAAGAAACGGCGGCTCTGATCTTTTCAAAGCCGCCGCTTCATAGGCGCATGGAAATGTGTCTGCTGTGCGACGGCTTTTTTTCTTTTGCCGTCGCCCGGCAGAATGTTATTCAATATTCTGATACACTTTATTGCAGACTACTATAATCAATTTCTCATTATTTCAATGACGGACTGCTTCTTCCACGAGTGAATAAGTAATATAGTCATCAAAACTTCGAGTAGTAACATTACAGTAACAAATAGTAAAAAGGCTCTGGTTGGAAATACAAATCCTGTAGACATTCCTGCTTTTTCAAGAAAAGTACCGATCATATATCCTCCAGGTATTCCAATAATAATAGTCATGAAAAGTGAAATTCCAGTATTGAAAAGCCCTTCTATCATAAAAGACTGTTCTAACTGTTTGTTTGTCATACCAATAGATTTTAGGGTTCCCATTTCTTGTTTCTGCGATAATAGGTTTGTAACAGTGAGATTAATTTGATTGATTACTGCAAACACCCATAGAATAGCCGAAATGATATAGGCTAAGGTAAAACCAGCTTGGTTATCTTCTTGATGTTCTTTTGTAAAATCTTGAAGGGTCTGTAAGCTAACTTCATCGTTCCCAGCAATTAAAGAACGAATTTTATTCTCCGCTTCCTGTATGCTTTCAGGCTCAGTCTGTACTTCTATCGCATAAGTGCAATCGTAACCAACAAGTTCATGCATCATTTTTTCGGGCATCCTAAAAATATAGCCACCCATTCCATCATTACTGGAGGTGATTGCACCAATTTTGAATGTTTTTGTTATTGTTTTACCACTATTATTTTTGAAATTAAAGGTCACAGTATTCCCAATTTGAGGTTTCCAATGGTAAACATCATAGACACGATCAGGATCACTTACAATTAACTCCGTGTTTTCTGTTATATTCCCCGATACAATAGCTGTGGTTAAGGAATCCATATCTTTTTCATTGTATCCCATCAACAAGGTTTCATCAGCAACATCATTGCTTGTTGAAAATTCAGCTGGTAATGTAGCGTAGGTAAACACATTACGAACACCATCCATAGTAGCAATGTTTCTATTTAGATCAGAAAAATATTCTTTGCGTAATACTGCATCTAAATTCTCACTATCATTTTCTAAATCTACACTGATTTTGAAATCCCCATGTCGTATATCCCAGTAACGAGCCATACTTTCTGCATTAAAAGAACTTTGATAACTCGCTGCAAAAAAGAAAATAATTCCGCATAGCCCCATTGAAAGTATCGTCAATACTGATTTTTTGCGATTCCTAAAAAAGCTGATTTTAGCTAAATATGCAGGTGTAATACGATGTCTTTTATGACTACGATAATTGATCGTTTCTACCTGATTTTTCAAGGCGGCTATCGGAGATACATTGGCAGCAATTCTTGCTGGCTTACGAACACTGATATATACAAGAAGTATTCCAAAAAGGCTTGCTCCACACAAAGAAACAGCAAAGGCAAATACAGACCATCCTTTTGATTGCAAGCAATAGCTGATAATCGTTCCCACTATGCTACCAATTAAAATGCCCGGAGAAGCAAGAATATAGCCTTGTTTAAGCACTATTTTATAAATCTGCTTTTTACTTGCTCCTATGGTTCGTAATTGTCCGAACTCAGCAACCTTTTGACCAACCGAAATGTAAAAAATACTGTAAATTACAAGTGCAGCAGCTAAAAAAAGAATTCCTGCAAGCACAATATATGCCGCATAATTACTAACCGAAAGCCCCGCGTTGACATAATCATAATAGCTGCTGACTGTCCAATCTTTTAATCCTGTGTTTTCCGAAATTTGGGATAATAGTTCCTCTGCTTCGTCTTTGGTAAAGGTATCGGCATTCTCAAGCCACACATATCCATTCAGTAAATCATTTCCCCTTAACTCCTGGCATTTTGCGAAAGAAACAAAAACAGGGTAAGCAGAAGCATCTTGGTCATGATATATGCCAACAATCGTATATTTTTTTACGGTCCCGTCTAAATTTAACTGGATTGTAGTATTGATTTTGGCAGGGACATTTTCACCTTCAAAAAAGGCATCTGTAACCGCAATTTCGTTTGATTGTTCTGGATATTTTCCCTCAAAATCTGGTATTAAATTGAACATCGTGTCATCATAGTAAATCAATGACAACTCTTTGGAATTTTGTTCAACTGTTTTAATGTTACAAGAAAGACCTATACTTTGAACGCCTTCTTCAGACGACAAATTTTCTTTGTCTTTTTGCGTAATATCAAAGAAAATTCCCTGATGTAATCCTGAAACCTCATTTTGGTTCTGATGAATAATATTTTGAACTGTCAGCAAAGACATCATAATCATTGCAACGGCAACAACAATCGCAGAAATACAGAACAAATTTTTCTTCTTATCAAAAGCTATACTTTTTTGTGCCATATTTTTGATTATAGCACCGGTATCATTTTCAAAAGGCCAAATCATAGTTCCATACCTCCGGTTATTTTTCCGTCCTCAATCCGTATGATGCGGTCTGCAAGACGGGCAATATCATCATTATGAGTAATCATAACGATCGTTTGATGAAATTCCACACTGGTTCGTTTGAGTAAGCCAATGACATCACTGCTTGTTTTACTGTCAAGGTTGCCTGTAGGCTCGTCGGCCAGTACGATAGCTGGTTTTGTAATCAATGCGCGGGCGATTGCTACACGCTGCTGCTGGCCGCCGGAAAGATTGTTCGGCATATTATTCAGTTTATCTTCCAACCCCAGCATCATTACAACATTATCCATAAACTTCTGATCTACAATATCTCCATCCAATTCCACAGGTAAAACGATATTTTCATAGACATTCAGCATTGGAACAAGATTATAATTTTGAAAAATAAAACCTATATTTCGGCGTCGGAAGATGGTAAGCTGCTCGTCGTTCTTCTTTGCCAGTTCTTCACCCCTGACAATTATAGTTCCACTGGTAGGGGTATCCAGTCCGCCCATCATGTGAAGAAGGGTGGACTTGCCACTGCCGGAAGTTCCAACAATAGCCACAAACTCTCCATCCTCCACAGAAATATTAACTCCATCAAGGGCACGAGTAATATTCGGCTCTGCACCGTAATACTTTTTCAGGTCAATCGTCTGTAAAACGCTCATATTCAAAACTCCTTTCAAGGCTTCCTTTGTATTGATAATGTCATTATAAACCACAAATGTCCGCGAAATGTTACAGCGGCCAAAAAATCTCATTGAAAATCGGGGTGAAATGTTACAACGCTCGGACATTTCAAAAAATTTACGGCGGGCAGCCAGAAATGGCCGTCCGCCGCGTTCTATTTTGTAGGCAGCATAATGGAAAATGCCGAACCCTTGCCCAGCTCCGAAACCACTTTGATATAACCGCCCTGCCGTGTTACGATTTCACGGGCCAGATACAGGCCAATACCCACGCCCTGCTGTTCGTGTACTTCTTCCTCTCGATAGAAGCGCCGAAAGATGGCAGCCTGATTGCTTTCGGAAATGCCCTTTCCGGTGTCGGTCACTTTGATCTCCACATACATTTCCCACAGCACCACCGACACAGCGATTTTCCCGCCTGCCGAGGTGTACTTCACCGCATTGTCCAGCAGGTTAAAGAGGGCTTCCGATGTCCACTTGCTGTCATGGGAGACGGTTAAATCTTCCGGGCAGTCCACGGTCACGGAGATTTCCTTTTTCTCCGCTGCATACACGATCCCGCTCATGGCTTGTGCCACAGTATCAAAAAGGCGGCCCATTTCCTTATCCAACTGGATCACGCCCGTTTCCAGACGGGAAGTTTTCACAAGGGCCTGAAAGAGAAAGTCCAGCTTATCCGTCTGGCTGCGGATTCCCCGGATAAAGTCGGTGCGCTCCGCTTCGGCCATAGGCTTTTCCAGCAAGGTATCCGTCGCCATTTTTAGATTGCTGACCGGAGTTTTTACCTGATGGGAAATGTCCGATACAAGGGTCTGTAATTCCCGCCGTTCCTCATCCACCCGACGACGGTTCTCCTGCATGATTTGATACAATCGGGACAACCGATGGCTAATGCGAGCAAACTGAGTTTCCTGTTCTTCTAATAGCATCGGTTCTTCATTTCCACTAATCATGCTGTCGATTGTTCTGCACAAATCAGAGGTAAAGGATATCAATCTTTTTGCAAGTATTTGTGCGCAAACCACAAACCATATAAATGTACATAGCAACAACAATATTCCAGCCAGCAATACAGATGTTTGTTTCGTAAAAATGAATATGGTCAGAGTAATGACTATTATCGAAACTGCCTGTCCTACCATAATCCAACTAAATAGCTGCTTTACCGAGAGGTTCTTAAACTTCATTTTACATCGCCTCCCGTCCATTGATATCCCATACCGTAAACAGTCTTGATGTAGGGCGCACCGCCGTCAGATTCGATTTTGCTGCGAATCCGGCTGATAGAGGTTGTTAGGGTATGTTCATCCACAAACTTCTCGTCTATATCCCATAGCTTTTCCAAAAGCTGTCCACGGGTTAGTACTTGCCGAGGATTTTTACGGAATAGATTCAGCATTTTGTACTCCATCGGGGATAGGTTCAGGGGTTTACCATTCAGGGAAGCTGTCTGCTCCGAGAAGTCCAGAAACAGCCGCCCGTCGTCGTAAATGTCCTTGGCCGGTTTGTGGTGTTCCAGCATGGCGAACATGGCTTTGATTTTTCGCTGCAAAGCTCCGATTACAAAGGGCTTTGTGATGTAGTCCACCGCACCCACCTCATAGCCTCGTATCTGGTCGCTCTCCTGATCATTGGCAGTCAGGAAAAT
Organism: Ruminococcus sp. OM04-4AA; assembly: GCF_003462585.1. Classification (NCBI taxonomy): domain Bacteria; kingdom Bacillati; phylum Bacillota; class Clostridia; order Eubacteriales; family Oscillospiraceae; genus Ruminococcus; species Ruminococcus sp. OM04-4AA. Next base: position 7,173 of record NZ_QTZH01000053.1, read on the forward strand.
TACGATGGTGTCCGGGTATCGGGGCTTTATCAGCTTGCATAACTCAAAACCGTTTCCGTCCGGCAGGTTGATGTCCAGCAGCACTAGATCAAATTCCAACTGACAGATGACATCGGCTGCGGTTCTGGCATTTAGGGCGGAAGTCACTCCGTAACCGTCTGCGGTCAGGTTATAGGCTAACATCTTATTCAAAAAACTGTCGTCCTCGACAATTAAAATTTGCTTCATATATCCTCACTTCCTTTGCTTTGACAAATAGTATAACATACAAATGTCCGCGAAATGTTACAGCGGACAGATTTTTTCAAAAAATTATCCACCTATATTATAATTTGATTCAGTTAATGATACAAGGATGGCATTCAAGTCTTCTTAAAAAATCAGCATAATCAAGCCTATTGACCGGCATAATAAGGTTATTCCCTTGTGCAAATCGGCACGATAGAATATACTTGAGGTGAGTGATTATGCCGATTGATGATTTGACTGCTTTGGGGCAAAAAATGCGGGAAGCCCGAAAGAAAAAAGACCTGACACAGCAGGAGCTTGCGGATCTGAGCCATGTATCTGTCAAGCAGATCGCCAGCATTGAAAAGGGACAAATAAATCCGTCCTATTTGATTTTGAGAGCATTGGCAAAGATCCTGCACATCTCTTTAGATACGCTTATAAATCCAGATGTTTCCCTGGAAGATGAGGGTGTCAATCAGATGAAAATGCTTTATTCCAGCTGTCCGCCAGAAATGCGTGACACCCTACTGCATCACACCCAGGAAACGGTGAAGGAACTGACAGAGTTGTCCGAGAAATTTGAAACGAATTGAGCCAGTGAGTGAAATTTAACGATTCTCTCACTGGTTCTTTTCATTTTCGGAGAAAAGAGGCAAGCAATGCCTGTGTTAATACACACAGGCCCGCAGAGAAGAAAATCCCTCCGTGATTTTCCTCTCCGCTTGCTTGTTGAGGGCAACGCCCCCAAGCCCCTTTGAACACAGAATTTCATTCTGTGGCTGCGCGTTCTGCGAACGCTTTTGACCAGGACCAGCTTACCGCTGGCCGTGGTCTTTTTCTTTTTCAACATCCTGTTCTACCTCCATTTTCAGCACTCGATCTACATTTACCTTTGCCGTTAAAAGCTCCCGCATTTCCTCACGGGAACGCCGGTACTCGGCATAGGTCTTTTTCTTCTCTTCCAGCAATTTCACGTACTCCGTCTGCAACTCTTTGACCTTGGGAAGCTTCTTGACCCCCATCTCATCAAAGGCATTCTTAGCAGCCTGGTGGAGCAGAATTTCTTCCTCATGTTCCTCCCGGAATTTCTTAGAGTAACCCGCCTTGCGGTATGCCACATAGACCTCACGGGTCTTGGCATAATTTACGATGTGAGTACGCAGAACAGCGATCTCTGCCATGCGCTTTTCAGCCGCTTTGATCTGCGCCGAAAGCTCATTGTGATGTGCCGTGACAGCCGCAGCCTTTTCTTCCAAAAGCGCATACTCCAGCAGATTGTTCTCTGACAGGTAATTCATGGTCTGCGCCATTTGTTTCAGATTGAAAACTTTAGCCCATCGAGTATAGCCAGCACCTTTTCCAGCCTGCAATTTTGCCTGAATGTCCACCAGCAGATTGATCTTTGGCGGCTCTGCCTGTGCGACTGTTTTCTTTCGCGGGGTATGTGCTTTCTTCCCGGAGAGAACTGCCCGCAAATCTTCCAATCCATATCCTTCGCCCAGACTGTCCATGCGGGCGGCTTTCTCCCAACCAGAGAGCTTCAGTCGATACGATTTTCCGCGCTTTGAAACTTCACAACCATACTCTTGCAACAGCTTCAGCAGTTCTTCAAAGTCAGCAGGACTTTGTGATAATGCGTTGTCAATCGCCACACGAAGCAGCTCTCGGTGAGAGGGCTTTGCCTGATCGCCCAGCCATTTGTTATAGCTCTTTCCGTGAGGTTTCGGATTCTCTACAATGGACAGTCCATTCTCAATACAGATGGTGTCACTTAGCCGACGAACCGCCTTGGTGCTGCCCCAAAAGTTTCGGAACTTCCGGTCATATTCTAAGCTGACCAATGACCAGATAATGTGATTATGAATGTGCGACTTGTCTATGTGAGTGCAGACTACAAAGGCATGATTGCCTTTAGTAAAACGCTTTGCAAATTCTACGCCCAGCCGGTAATGAGCCTGCCGTTATCTGTTTTCTTTGGATTGGCCACATAGTCGATGATGTCACTGATCGCCCGACTCTCTGTGCGGCCTTTGCCGACATGAAGCGGCATGATTCTTGTAGTTGCCATAAAAAGCCCTCCTCTCAAAATATTTTCTCTGAACTCTTTGTGCCTATCGTTGAAATAAACTCTCCTTATGGGTATAATATAAAGAAACTACCAATACCTCAAAGGAGGGATTTTATGATAGAACAGCTAATTGCTGAAGCAACCGAATGTGATTTCAAAGTTGCACTTGAAATAAAAAAACCCAAAAGCTGGTTAAAAAGTGTCAGTTCCTTTTCTAATGGAATCGGCGGAACTCTGTTTTTCGGAATCTCTGATGACCGGAAACCTATTGGCTTGTCCGATGTTCAAAAGGATGCTGAGGCAATCAGCCGCTTAATCAAAGAACGAATCACACCATTACCTCAGTTTATCTTAAAACCATTACAGGAAGATGGTAAAAATCTATTAGCTCTGGAGGTTTCTCCCGGCCGCAGCACCCCATATTATTACAAGGCAGACGGAGTGATGGAAGCATATATCCGTGTTGGAAATGAAAGCGTAATTGCCCCGGATTACATTGTAAATGAATTGATCTTAAAGGGAACCAATCAGTCCTTTGATACCCTAACAACAGACGCGGTAAAAAAGGATTACAGCTTTACACTTCTGGAAGCAACCTATCTGGAACGGACCGGTCTCCGCTTTGAGCCATCCGATTATGTTTCCTTTGGTTTGACTGATAAAAATGGACTCCTGACCAATGCCGGAAAACTCATGACCGATCAGCACACGGTTTATAACTCCCGTATGTTCTGTACCCGGTGGAATGGCTTTGAAAAAGGCTCTATCTTTGATGATGCATTGGACGATAAAGAATACGAAGGGAATCTGATTTATCTACTGAACAGCGGCAGTGAATTTATTCGCAATAATTCCAAAGTCCGTTTTGTCAAAAAGGCACAGTATCGTGTAGACAAGCCGGATTATGCTGAACGAGCTGTGACAGAGGCTCTTGTTAATGCGCTTATCCATCGTGATTATATTGTGCTTGGCAGCGAAATCCATATTGATATGTTTGATGATCGGGTGGAAATCACATCTCCGGGCGGTATGTTTGGCGGCGGCTCAATTCAGGAATACGATATTTACAGTATTCGTTCGATGCGACGAAACCCTGTGATTGCTGACCTGTTCCACCGCATGAAGTACATGGAACGCCGTGGAAGTGGTCTGCGCAAAATCGTCAGTGAAACTGAAAAGCTGCCTGGATACACAGAGGCATATAAGCCCGAATTTTCCTCAACAGCGACAGATTTCAGAGTTATTTTGAAAAATGTGAATTACATCATGTGCGGTGCTTCCGCACATGATACAGCACATGATGCCGCACATGATACATCTGTGATCAGCAAGCAAAACTTGCTATTGGAATTTTGTGCAGACCCTAAAAGTCGAGATGAAATGCAAGCATATATTGATGTTTCCAGCCGTTCTCACTTCAGCAAATATTACCTCAAGCCTTTATTATCTTCTGGTAAACTTGAAATGATGTTTCCAGACAAACCCAAAAGCAAAAACCAGAAATACACTACCGTTCATTCCAAATAACCAAGAAGCAGGGCACTGGGTCTCATCTCCCATTGTCCTGCTTCTTTTCATTCCAGATTTATTCACATCATTTACCCATACATCCAATCCTAGATCGCAAATTTCAAATCCTGCACCTTACCCAACAGCCAGATCGCCGCAAGCGGCAATCCCATCGGGCTAATCAAAAAAGCTATAACCAACAAAATCACACCATTCTGCGGGGAATAGGTAATAATCACAGCCGCGCCAAGCAGAGCAATTACCGTGCTTAGTAGACCAAGCACCAGACTGGATATGTAGATCAGCCCCGTGCAGAGCCAAACGAAAAGCGTCAACACCAAAATGACTGGTGCAGTTATGACCAAAATGACTGATGCAGTTATGATCATCAGCAGACATTTCAAAAGGTATACTAATCAGCCCTAAAATACCAATAGTTAAAAATACAATACTATAATTTCTATCTTTTTTGAAAGAAGTTTTATTGTTATCAATTTTTTCAACAACGTCTCCTGACTTTAACATTTCATCAACTGGAATATCAAATTTCTCACTTATTAGAATAAGTGTATTAATATTTGGAACAGAGACTCCCATTTCCCATCTAGACACCGCCTGTCTTGTTACTCCTACCATTTCAGCAAATTGTTCCTGAGAAAGCTTGTTATCTTGCCTTATCTTAAGAACTGCCTTTGCAATGTTTTGATTACTATCTTTTACTTTCCTCCTCCTTTTGTTTGATTGTATTATACAGTTGATATACCATTTGGGCAAGCAATACAACTTTACATTTTCGCAATTAACTATTGCTTTTTGTTTTTTCATTTATATAAACTTCTTATTTCCATTTTTTCTGTAAATCGGCTTATATATGAAGCAGTCATTTTTAGAGCAAGTTTCGCAATGTCGGACAAAAACCCCTGCGGGATTTTTTCTGACTTGCAACTTGATGGGGATTTCGTTTCCCCATACCCTCGACCGCAATCAAAGATATGTGTATTGGTTCCCATTTGCATGGTCACAGCGTGATGCTTTTTCATCACTTGCTTTCACAGCTCACTGTGAATTTTCTATTTTTCCTGCGGAACCTTTATGCCAGAAAGGAGCATTGAATGACACGACCACAAAAAGAAATGGACATGAAACGAGAACACCGGGTAACCATCCGCCTGACTGATATAGAGTTTTCCATCATAGAAAATGCAGCGGAACAGGCAGAAATGAGCATTTCAGAATACATGAGGACTCAAACTATGGAAGGAAATGTAACTGCACGATTTGAAATTGTTGCTGATGTTGATGAAATCAAAAAACTAATCGGTGAATTTGGCAAGATTGGAAGCAACCTAAATCAGATTGCCCGATATTTTAATCAAGGTGGAATTATCTCTTCTGAAATGAGAAATGAAATCCGAAAGTCTCTCCGGGACATTTATGAAATGAAATATAAAGTAATGAAAATGGCAGGTGATTTCCGTGGCAGTAATTAAACATATTGCAAGCAAAAATGCTGACTATGGAGAATCGGAACGTTATCTTATCTTCCAGCATAATGAATATACGCAAAAACCGATTCTTGATGAGGAAGGGCATATGATATTGAGAGAAGAATATTATCTGGACGGTTTGAACTGTGATCCATTCTCTTTTGCATCTGAATGTCAGGAATTGAACATCTACTACCACAAGAACAAAAACTTCAATGAGATAAAATCCCATCACTATATCATCAGCTTCGACCCGAAAGACAGGGAGGAATGTGGATTGACCGGTGAACGTGCCCAGCAACTTGGATTGACTTTTGCAAAGAAAAATTTTCCCGGTCATCAGGCTTTAGTCTGTACTCATACCGATGGTCATAACGAAAGTGGAAACATCCATGTACACATCGTAATCAACAGTCTCCGTAAATATAACATACCGCAAGAACCCTATATGGAATTTGACTGTGAATCAAAAGCCGGATACAAGCACCATCTAAGTACAGCATATCTTGCACATCTGAAACAGGAAGTCATGAATATGTGTAAAAAAGAAGGACTACATCAGGTTGATCTGCTCACTCCTGCTGAAAGAAAAATCACAGAAAAAGAATATTGGCACAACGCCGGGGACAGGAAAAACTCGATAAGTTGAATCAGAAAATGAAAGAAGATGGAATCACGCCAAAGGAAACACGTTACCAGACAGAGAAACAATTTCTTCGTGACGCTATTGATGATGCTGCAAGTACCGCCCGATCACCAGAAGAATTTTCAAAAATCCTTGATGAAAAATATCACATCATCTTCAAGATCAGTCGAAACCGATATAGCTATCTTCACCCTGGCAGAAAAAAATATATCACTGGAAGGAATCTCGGAACCAGATACACAGAAGATTTTCTCTTGAAAGCATTTGAGGAAAACACGAAATCCCATAGAGAACAGAAAGAAGAAATTCTGGAACAGCAGACTCCAAATACTTCCACAGATTTGCCAACTGTTCCTTTTTCCGATACTTCTGCTATCCCTGCACCATTCATTTTCATAAAATCAGATCTCCGACTTGTCATAGATCTACAAACCTGTATTAAAGCACAGCAGAGCGAAGCCTATGCTCAAAAAGTAAAACTCACCAATTTGAAGCAGATGGCTCAGACTGTTGCCTACATACAGGAACATGGCTATGATTCTCTTGAGGATTTCCATGCAGCACTCAATCAGGCATCAGACCAGACCAGTGCTTCCAGAAAATCTTTAAAAGATACTGAACAGCAACTTAAAGATGTGAATGAGCAGATTCATTTTACCGGACAATATCTGGCATATAAAAATGTGTACGCCGATTATCGTAAAAATCGAAACAAAGAGAAATTTTATGAAGAACACCGGGCAGAACTTTCCCTGTATGACACAGCTCTCCGAACACTCAAAGAAAAATCTGGCGGGAATAAATTGCCTTCCATGAAAGCTCTCTATGCTGAAAAGGACCAGCTTATTGAATTAAGGGATAGACAGCGTGAAGATTTTTCTAACCACCGGGATTATGAACGGGAACTTCGCACTGTGTCGGCGAATATTGAAATGATTCTTGGGAAAAATCGTGAGCAGGAACAACAGCTTGAAAAGAATCAGGATTTATAATTCCTATAATCTCTATCGTTTTTTCTAAACCACAAAAATATCATTTTAAATATAAGCCAATGAACAAATTCCTGTTTTCATCTTTCTCAAAAAGATGTATGATATAGAAAAAAATAGGAGGTATTAAGATGAAATCACATAAATATTGGTCACTTGGTGCATTGGCAACCATGATTGGAACTTTTTACACTGGTTATAAAGATATGAAATCCGCACATAAATATTTTGCTTGCAGCTCTCTTATCTGCATGATTATGGCTATCTATTCTGGTCATAAAATGATTTCTGGAAAATCCAGAAAGAAGAAGGACTCTGTTTCTGAAGAATCTGAATAACAAATACATAGATAAAAGGAGACTGTAATAGTCTCCCTTTTAGTGAAAGATGAACTCTAATTTAATTTTATATTTCTTACTGCCGCATAGCTATCATCTGCTAAACCTATCTTCTCCATTTTCTGCACGATTTCTTTCTGTGACTTTTCTCTATGCAGGATAAATGCTGAATCCATTCTGGTAATATTAACACCTCCAGTAACGCACCTATCGTATCTACACCGTTTCTCTTTAACACATTATCTGCTCGTGTATTAAATCTCAAAAATGAAATTGATTCTTCTAAAATATTTTCTGGCAAACATGAAAAAGTCATATAATCCAAATGACTTTAACTCTTCATTCAACTGGATTACGAATAAATACAGGACATCGGTTTACTTTCTCGCCTCTATTTAATTGCAAAGTTCCTCTAAATTTTTTAATATATCCACTTCCATTTTTTTTCGAATTTTTTCATGCTCCTGACTTAATTCATCAAATATTATCCGTAATTCCTTTTTCATAGATTCTTCTTGATATAGTTCTTTTTTTTCTATTTGAGTACACGACTGTATTCTTTTTAATATTCCTTCAAATCTAGGAGAACAATGCTCAAACGGAGCTTTTAAAAAATACGCCATTCCTTTTTTTAAATCTTGCTGATTAAAATAAAAAGCTCCCAAAAATTCATATGCATTCTGTTTATTATCAATTGCAGATATTCTATCAAGGAACTTCTTCTCATCCTTATCTGACTGAAATTCTTTTTCTGCAACTTTCTGCAGTAGTTCATCTTCATAATTTATTTTTTCTTGTATATATTCACATATGCTTTCTCTCTTTTGTTCCTCTGAAATGTTACCTGGCATCAAAAGTTTTTTGCAATCTTTATATTTTTTATATTCTGCCTCCAGTAACTCATATTCATATGAGATTCTTTTTGCTTTACACATCCTTTCAGAATATTTCACTAATTTAAACAATCCTTTTTAAAGCTCACAACATTTTTCCCTGATCCTTGTGTACTAAAAAAAACAATCCCATCATATCCCAACATTTTAAATATATCGGAAAAAAACTGTGTAACCAAATAATAATCTTTTATATCACTATGTACCGGTCTGGTCAAAATATCATATAATATTTCTTCTGAATTACTTTCAATCAAACATAGTTACCTTTTTTCACACACTCAAACTCCACAATAGAGCAGATTTGTCCTACTTGTAAATGAATTTCAGCAATACATGTTTCAATATTATCTGCCAAGTAAAGATAAGATACTCCTTGTCTATTAAATCTTCCGCCTTGCACAAATTTTGCTGGTGGTTTTTCCATGTCACTCCCGAAATACGGTATCTTACATTTAATATCTAAATCGTCTATTGCCGCTTCTATTACACCATTTCCAACTCTCGCTCTATAAAATATCTGCCCTGTATCAATAATTTCCGTTTTGAATTTATCTTTTTCTTTTTTAAAATCCTCAAGAATATCACCAAAAAAATCACTATAATTTTCCTTTAATATTTTTTTCTCCAATTCTTCAAAATATTCTTTCGTCAATATTTCCATAGCTGCTCTCCCTCATATAAATTATTTTCATATTAAGTATCCATCATAATACTAAATCATTCTTCTATAAGTTCTAAATTTCTT
>NZ_QTZH01000054.1:0-15795 GCF_003462585.1 Ruminococcus sp. OM04-4AA
AATGAAAAAATTATGATAAAATAGGAGAATAATGCCAGAAAATGCGAAAAAACTGGCTTGTGAAGTTAGAAAGACAAACTATAGATCAGAAGAAAATAATAAGAAAAGCAGACATAACAATGGTAGATAATAAAAGAAAATCGACAAAAAATGAAAAGATGTCGATGAAAGAAAATGAAAGATTATTGATTGAAAAATTCAAAACGATAAAACTGGTGGAGAAATCCTATGAAGAACAGGCAAAAAGACGATGGAAAACAGTTGCAAAACCACTGTTCAGCTTAGGAAAACTGGAAGATGCTGTGATCCGGATGGCTGGAATCCGAAGAAAAGTAGATTTTGAGATTAGAAAGAAAGGATTGCTGATCTTTTGTGCGGATAATGGAGTTGTTTCAGAGGGAGTGACCCAGACCGGACAGGAAGTGACAGCAATCGTTGCGGATAATTTTACAAAATGTGCGACGAGCGTATGTATTATGGCAGAGACCGCCGGAGCGGATTTATTTCCAATCGATATTGGAATGGTGACAGATGTTCCGTCGGTGACAGATCCGAAAGACAAAGTGATGTATGGAACAAAGAATATGGCGATGGAACCTGCAATGTCAAGAGAACAGGCTGCGCAAGCCGTTCTTATTGGCATACGAAAGGTCAAGGAGCTGGCAGAACAAGGGTATGATCTGATCGCAACCGGTGAGATGGGGATTGGAAATACAACGACCAGCAGTGCTGTTGTGTCCGTTCTGCTTGATGAAAGTGTAGAAAATGTGACAGGGAGAGGCGCAGGTCTTAGTTCAGAAGGGCTGAATAGAAAGATTCGTGCAATTGAGAGAGCAATTGAAAAGCATCAGCCGGACAAGGAAGATGTTTTAGATGTCTTATCCAAAGTCGGAGGGCTTGATATTGCCGGAATGACAGGTGCATTTCTCGGAGGTGCGATCTATCATATTCCGGTTCTGATCGATGGATTTATCTCTTCTGCAGCAGCATTATGTGCAGTACGAATGGTACCGGAGACGGCAGATTATATCCTGGCATCACATTGCTCGGGAGAACCGGCGGGGCGAATGGTCTTAGAAGAGCTGAAACTTCCATATCTGATTGATGCGAAGATGTCTCTTGGAGAAGGCAGTGGTGCAGTTGCAGCAATTCCACTTCTTGAGATGGGTGTGAATGTTTATCGGAAGATGAGTACCTTTGAAGAGATTAAAGTAGAGCAGTATGAAGAACTTAAGTGAAGATGAGGAGTAAGAAAAATGTGGTTATTGAACGCAATGATCATTGCAATCGCTATGTATTCTAAGATTCCGATGCCGCGAGTAGACTGGAATGAAAAAAATATGAGATATGCGATGTGTTTTTTCCCATTGGTCGGAGTTATAATTGGAGTATTGGAAATAGTTGCCGGGAATCTGATCACAGTATGGAAGGGAGAAGGAACTTTCTTTTATGCAGTTGTGCTGACTCTGATTCCGGTTTTTATAACAGGAGGAATTCATCTGGATGGATTCGCAGATACAATGGATGCAAAAAGTTCTTATGGAGACCGGGAGAAGAAGCTGGAGATTCTGAAAGACCCACATACGGGAGCATTTGCAATCATCAGTCTTTGCTGTTATTTCCTTCTGTGTGTGGGGATTTTTAGTGAAATGAGAATAGAACGCCTGTTTGCAACAGCACTCGTGTTTGTGTTCTCGCGTTCGCTGAGTGGAATTTCTGTTGTGACGTTTCAGGCAGCGAAGAACAGTGGACTGCTTCGGACATTTCAAGACGGTGCACAGAAGAGAAATGTAAGAATTGTATTGATCATATGGCTATTGGCAGCCGGAGTTGGATTCTATCTGACAGCAGGTTTATGCGGAGTGGCAGCAGCAGTTGTCGGACTTGCTGTTTTCTTTTATTATTATCAGTTTAGCAGAAAACAGTTTGGAGGTATTACGGGTGATCTTGCCGGATACTTCCTGCAGTTATGTGAACTGTTTATGCTGGCAGTGCTTGCATTATTCTAGAAATGTTATTGCATATAAATGTTTTATGATAGATGCTTTATTATAGAAATGAAAATGAAATAAAATAGATTTTTTTGGAGTGATTTATGGAGCTTATTTTGATCCGGCATTTGAAGACACCGGGCAATGAAAAGAGACAATATATCGGAAGTACAGAGGAAGATTTGTCAGAACAGGAAGTACTGAACTTTAAACAGAAATATAAAATAGATAGCTATCCACAGGTACAGCAAGTGATTGTCAGCCCAATGAAGAGATGTATTCAAACGGCAGAGTTGATTTATCCGAAGAACCAGATCACGCAGGAAGTATTGTTAAAGGAATGTGATTTTGGTATTTTTGAAGGTAAGACATATGAAGATCTGAAAGACAGAGAAGAATATCAGGCATGGCTGGATTCCGGTGGAACGATTGCATTTCCGGAAGGGGAGGAGCAGAAGGAATTCCGTTCACGTTGCGTGAGAGGCATGCTCTGTCAGGTGGATAGATTATGCAAAGAAAATGTAGAAAGCGCAGCTTTTGTCGTTCATGGAGGAACGATTATGGCGGTGCTGGAACAATTGGCAGAAGACCAAAAAGATTTTTATCACTGGCAGGTGGAAAATGGCGGAGGATATAGAATGCTTGTGAATGAAGATGAGTGGAAGTCAGGTATTCATAGATTTCGTAAAATTCAAAAACTGGGAGGAGTGACAGAATGAATGGAAGGATGACGATTCTGGCATGCATCATAGGATTTTTGTTAGACTGCATTTTCGGAGATCCGGTCTGGATGTACCATCCGATACGCGTGATCGGAAACCTGATCAGTGTGTTGGAAAAAGGATTGCGGAAGTTGTTGTGCAGTCGGATTCCTGCATCAGAACAAAAGAAGAAAAATAAAAGAGAAGTTCTGGCAGGAGGAATTTTATGGATTCTGACAGTTTCGTTATCCTTTCTTGTACCGGCGGTATTCTTATTTGCTGCAGGAAAGGTTCATCCGGCAGTACGGTTTCTTTTGGAAACCTTCTGGTGTTACCAGATATTTGCGGCGCGGTGTCTTGTAGGAGAAAGTAGGAAGGTTTATCAGAAATTAAAAGAAGATGACTTGCCGGGTGCAAGAAAGGCAGTATCCATGATTGTCGGAAGAGATACAGAAAACCTTACAGCAGAAGGTGTGACGAAAGCAGCGGTAGAGACTGTGGCAGAGAATACTTCTGACGGCGTGACGGCTCCGTTATTATTTCTTTTGATTGGCGGCGCACCGCTTGGATTCTTATACAAGGCAGTGAATACGATGGATTCTATGCTTGGATACAAAAATGAAAAATATCTGTATTTCGGAAGGATTCCAGCAAAGATGGATGATGTGTTTAATTACATTCCAGCCAGGTTGACTGCGTGGTTTATGGTTGTTGCAGCATTTTTGACAGGGATGGATGGAAAGAATGCGTGGAAGATTTATCTGCGTGATAAGAGAAAACATGCAAGTCCGAATTCCGCCCAGTCAGAGGCAGTCTGCGCCGGAGCGCTTGATGTACAGTTAGCCGGGGATGCGGTTTATTTCGGGAAAATCTATAAAAAGGATTATATCGGCGATGCGATCCGTAAGATTGAACCGGAAGATATTCTTCGTGCCGGGAAGTTAATGTATATGACAACGATACTGATGATGGTTGTCTTTGGAGGTTTATTGTTATGGATTTATTGATTCGATTTGCAAAAATGGAAGATGCAGAAGAACTTCTGGCGCTCTATACACCATATGTAACGGATACAGTGATTACATTCGAATATGAAGTTCCGTCACTGGAAGAATTCAAAGATCGAATGCGTCAGACGATGAAAAAGTACCCGTATCTGGTCGCAGAACAGAATGGCGAGATTCTTGGATATAGCTGTGCGGGGGCATTCAAAGGTCGTGCAGCATATGACTGGGCAGTGGAAACAACAATTTATATAAGAAAAGACCGGCAGAAAACCGGAGTTGGTAAAAAGCTGTATGAGGCACTGGAGAAAGTACTGTATGCCCAGAACATTTGCAATCTATATGCATGCATTGGATATCCTGAAGTTGAAGATGAATATCTGACAAAGAACAGCGCACAGTTCCATGCACATCTTGGATACCGCATGGTAGGAGAATTCTATCATTGTGGATACAAATTTGACCGCTGGTATAATATGGTCTGGATGGAAAAGCTTCTGAATCCGGAGGTTAAACATCCAAAGCCGATCAAATGGATGGAAGAGAATCGCGAGGAGTTGGAGGCAGTACTTTTAGATTAAAAATGAAACACATAGAGAAGTAGGAGTATGATTCATGGAATATGTACACGGAGGAGACATTTATACATATGGAGATGTGCTGGATTTTTCAGTTAATGTAAATCCTTACGGTCCGTCAGAAGAAGTTCTTGAAGCGGCAAAAAGATCGATGGATGAAGTGAGTCTTTATCCGGACAGTCAATGCAGACGGCTCAGAAAGAGACTGGCAGAGAAAAAAAGTCTGCCGGAAGAATATTTTCTTTTCGGAAATGGAGCAGCGGAGCTGTTCTTTTCTGTCGTTCTTGCAGAAAAACCAAAGAAAGCATTGCTTCCGATTCCGGCTTTCGCAGAATATGAACAGGCACTTCGGACGGTAGACTGCGAAATCATTTATTATAAGTTGAAAAGAGAGAATAACTTTGCATTGACAGAAAGCTTTTTGGAAGAACTGACAGAGGACATTGACCTTGTATTTTTATGCTCCCCGTCGAATCCGTCAGGGCAGGTGATCGAACCGGTGCTTATGGAACAGATCCTTACTCGATGTGAAGAGAAGAAGATACGTCTTGTTTTAGACGAGTGTTTTATTGAATTCCTGGAAGAAGCGCAGAAGTATACCATGGTGAAAAAGGTGACAGATCATGCGTGCCTTTTTCTTGTACAGGCATTTACGAAGATGTATGGAATCCCGGGATTGAGACTGGGATATGCAATGACATCGGACGGAGAACTTAGAGAGCGGATGCAGCAGATCCGTCAGCCGTGGAGTGTGTCGGTTCCGGCGCAGGCAGCAGGGATAGAAGCGCTGACAGAAAGAGAAGAGCAGAGAGTTCAGAAAATACGAAACAAAATCGTGGAAGAAAAAATGCGCATGGAAAAGAAAATGCGTGAGTTTGGGATTAGATTTATTCCAACAAAGGCAAATTTCTTCTTATTATATAGTGAAAGCTCATTGTTTGAACGATTGTTAGAGCAGGGGATTTTGATTCGAAATTGTGAGAACTATAGAGGGTTGAAGAAAGGCTGGTATCGGATTGCAGTGCGGACAAAAGAGGAAAATGATGTTCTTTTACGGGCATTTGAAACAATCCTGTCAAAGCAGTGAAGGAGGCGAAAAATATGGCGAAATCAATTATGATACAGGGAACGATGTCAAATGTCGGAAAGAGCGCACTGGCAGCAGGTCTTTGCCGTGTCCTGAAACAGGATGGATACAAAGTTGCACCTTTCAAATCCCAAAATATGGCACTCAATTCTTTTATCACAAAAGAAGGACTGGAGATGGGAAGAGCCAGGTGATGCAGGCAGAAGCTGCAGGAATTGAACCGGAAGCAATAATGAATCCAATTTTACTTAAGCCGACGAACGATACAGGCTCTCAGGTGATTATCAATGGTAAACCAATCGGAGTGATGGCTGCAAGAGAGTATTACCGTCATAAGAAGGAATATATTCCGGCAATTATGGATGCATATCATGAGTTAGAAAAAAAGTATGATATCATTGTAATTGAGGTGCCGGAAGTCCGGCAGAAATCAACCTGAAAAAAGATGATATTGTAAATATGGGAATGGCAAAGCTTGCAGATGCACCGGTGCTTCTTGTCGGAGATATTGATCGTGGTGGAGTATTTGCCCAGATCGCCGGAACCGTAATGCTTCTTGAAGAGGATGAAAAAGCGCGGATCAAAGGAACGATCATTAATAAATTCCGTGGAGATGTATCCATTCTGGAACCGGGGCTTCGAATGTTGGAAGAAAAGACAGATATCCCTGTAACGGGAGTAGTTCCGTATTTTTATTTAGATCTGGATGAGGAAGACAGTCTGACGGAACGATTTCAGAAAAAAGAGAAGCCGGGACTGATTGATCTGGCAGTGATCCGATTCCCAAGGATCTCTAATTTTACTGACTTAGCGCCATTAGAAGCATTGGAAGAAGTAAGTGTAAGATATGTTTCATCTCCGGCTGAGTTTGGCAATCCGGATGCGGTGATCCTTCCGGGAACAAAGAATACGATCAGCGATCTTCTGTGGATGCGTCAGAATGGACTGGAAGCAAGAGTCTTGAAACACAGCGCACAGAACAAACCGGTCTTTGGAATCTGTGGCGGATATCAGATGCTTGGAATAGAAATCTCAGATCCAACAGGAGAAGAGTACGGAGGAACTGTACAGGGAATGGGACTTTTGGATACAAAGACTGTGTTCCGCCCGGAAAAACATAGAACCAGAGTACATGGAACATTTGGCGAGATGAAAGGAATCCTGAAAGAGATGGAGGGACTTCCTTTCGAAGGATATGAGATCCATATGGGAGAGACGATTCTTGATGAGCACGCATCCGGGCTTATAACATTAGAAAATGATTCTGATACACTACAACAAGGACATCCGGATGGTTCGCAGAAGGAAAATGTCTATGGCTGTTATGTGCATGGAATCTTTGATTCACCGGAAATGTCAGGTGGGTTTCTCTCCGCTTTATTGAAAGAGAAAGGCTATGATCCGGAGACGGTACAGGCAGTAGACTGGAAGTCTTATAAGGAAGAACAGTATGATAAGCTTGCAGATATCGTTCGTGCTAGTCTGGATATGAAAGAAATTTATAGAATTATTGGATTGTAGAGTTTGTAATGAGAGGGGCAAAAAGATGATTACAGATTTAACGAAAGAACATCCGAACAAGACATTATGGCGGTTCCTTCTGCCAATGTTGTTCAGTGTGATGTTCCAGCAGATTTACAATATCGCAGACAGTATGATCGCGGGAAGGTTTGCAGGAGAAAATGCGTTGGCAGCAGTCGGCGCATCTTATCCGATCACAATTATTTTCATGGCATTTGCTGTGGGAATGAATCTGGGTGCCTCCGTAGTCGTATCAAGACTGTTCGGAGCGGAAGACCGGGGCGGTGTAAAGCGTGCGGTTACAACAGCATTTCTTAGTTCTATGGTGCTGGGAATCATGCTGACATTATTCGGGTATTTCTTTAATCATCAGATGATGAGATGGATCCGCACACCAGAGAATATTATGGCAGATGGAGTTTTATATTTGAAAATTTACATTTTCGGAATTATCTTCCTGATGCTTTATAATGTGTGTACCGGAGTATTTACAGCACTCGGGGATTCTAAGACACCGTTATATTTTCTGCTTGGATCATCAGCTGGAAATATTATTCTTGATTACATCTTCGTAGCAAAATTCCAGTGGGGTGTGAGCGGTGTTGCCTGGGCAACATTTATCGCGCAAGGTGTGTCAGCCGTGCTTGCATTAGTAACACTTCTCGGAAGATTGCAGAAATTTGCCGGGAAAGAAAAGCAGTCGTGGTTTGATAAGAAATTATTTGCACAGATCATGGCGATTGCAATTCCAAGCATTCTTCAGCAGAGCGTATTGAGTGTAGGAAATCTTTTCGTGCAGGGAATTGTAAATCAATTCGGTTCAGCAGTTGTTGCGGGATATTCGGGAGCGATCAAGCTGAATACATTTGCCATTAATATCTTTATGACACTTGGTTCCTGTCTATCCAGTTATACGGCACAGAATATCGGCGCGGGAAAGAAAGAACGAATTCCATTGGGATTCCGTACCGGAGTGAAATTGTCAGAGCTTACGGCATTACCGTTTGTTATTCTGTATTTCATTTTCAGTCGTCAGATGATGGGGCTGTTCTTAGGTGCGGAGAGTGTAGAGGCTATCAGCGCAGGAATGGCATTTTTGAAAATAGTATCGCCGTGGTATTTTATGATTGTAATTAAGCTGATGACAGATGGAATTATCCGAGGTTCCGGAGCGATGGTTTATTTTGTAGTTGCAACAGTTCCGGATCTTATTTTGAGAATCGGATTTGCGTTGGTTTTGACAAAAAGCTTTGGAAGCACCGGAATCTGGATGGCATGGCCATTTGGTTGGATCGTAGCGACCACATTAACATTGATCTTTTATAGAAAGTTGGGATATAAGAATGATAAAAGCAGTAATTTTTGATATGGATGGGGTTTTGATCAATACAGAACCGATTCATTATCAATGTTGGGTAGAGATTTTTAAAGAACGATATGGAATTGATTTGGATTATGAGGTATATAAGCCATGCATCGGATCTACAAGACTCCATTTCATGAATCTGATCAAAGAAGATTATGGAATCACATTTGAAAGTCTTGAAGTAATGAATCAGATTATGAAAGAGAAGAAAGATGAAATTATTGCGCGAGACGGATTTCCGGAGATGCCGGGAGTTGAGCAGATGCTTTGCTGTCTGAAAGATGCGGGGTATCGCCTGGCCGTGGCCTCTTCTTCTCCAAAACCTGTAATCACAGAGACACTGGAAACGCTGGATCTGATGAAATATTTCGATGTCGTGACAAGTGGAGATGAAGTGAAGAATCCAAAGCCGGCGCCGGATACATTTTTCTTTGCAGCGAAGCAGCTGGGCGTACCGGTAGACGAGTGTATTGTGATCGAAGATTCAACGAATGGAGGAAAGGCTGCTAAGGCGGCTAAGATGCCATGTATCTGGATGCATAATCCGGATTCCGGAGACCAGGAGATACCGGATGCAGTGCTTGAGATTACGGCCTGGACAAAGGAGAATATAGAAAAGATCATGAAATTTTTACATTTTGATCAAGAAAAAGTGTAAAAATAAATGAGCGATATAAAATTTTTTTGAGTAGAATACTTAGAAATAGTAGACCTGGAAGTATTATTAGGATGTGATTGAATGAAAAAACTGAAATTTATATTTGGCAAGCTTAGTATTCTCTATTACATTTTGTTTTTGCTCGTGACCTGTGTACTTTGCAAGTACGGAAGCATCAGACAGCTGAAGTTTGCATTTTTGGCTTTAGGTATCCTTCTGGTACTCAGTCTTTGTATCTGGATCGGTTGCCTGATAGCAGAAAAGGAAACCCCTTTTAAAATGAAAGGCGCACTCAGGAAAACAGTGTTTGGTACAGAACTTTTGATTCTACTTGTAGTTACGGTTGGATGTATTTCTTATATCGTATATACTGCGATTCCTTATAATGGCGCATTGTCCTGGAAGGTAGACAGCCTGTTTAAGACAAAGAAAATAGAGTATGAACATAACAATTTCTTCCGTGATGGCGCAGAAGGGCTGATAAAAGATATCAATAAGAAATTGAAACTTCCGGACGAGTTATATATCACAGATAGTTTTGAGATGTCTTTTGATAAAGACGGAACGATAACCCGTGTATCAGCATATCTTTATGGACAGAATGAAAAGGGAAAAGACAAGACCTATCTGATTGATTATGATATCGATAAAAGTGATAAGATTGTTGTGCAGATCGCAGGTTATGCAAATGCAGATTATGATGATGACAAGAAATTAGATCCTATGTTTACTATTCTGGAAAAATCAGATTGTAAGATGCAGGTGACACAATGGAATCTGACTTATGCATTTGCAGATAATCCGCCGGAATATGAGATTCTGTATTATGGAAAACGCTCCTTCGCTTCTTCGGAAGGTCTTGTTTATCTTCCGGGAGATGTGGATGGTGACGGAGAAGTCAGCGGCATGACTGATTTTACAGCCTTGGATAGCGGTGGGGAAGCACTTGGATATGAAGTATCCCTGTATCTTCCGCAGGATGAATCTGTGACGCCGGTGCGTTATATGATGGAACCAGAATATATCAGTCCTGATACAATTAGTCAGAATGAGCAGGCAGAGAAAGATTCGCAGGCAAAAGAACAGGGAAAAGAGAATAATACCTGGACGGTCGATACGGACGGAAGCGGTGTTGTCCGATTCTTCTTAAACGAACAGAAAGGCTGGAAACTTTCAGTTGTTGATGCGGCTCTTGGAACACGTTATTACAAACTGGAAACTACGTCAGATAGTGGATATAACTGGACAACAGTAAATGAAGATCCATTCGACGGAAATGGCGGAGCAGGAGAAGGGATACAATTCTTCGACGAACAGTTTGGATTCATTGGTCTAAGCGGGGCATCGCAGACACATTCATCTATTTATGTTACAAAAGACGGTGGAAAGACACTGAAGGAGATAGAACTTCCGATGGATACTGTGACAGAATATCCGCCGCATATGCAGGAATATGGATTCACGCTTGATGATTATCAGTATCTGGAAATGCCACAGCAGGATGGAGAGAATTACACGATCCATGTGATGACGCAGAGTGGCGAGACGGAAGGCCTTGTGTTCACATCTGAAGATCAAGGTGAGAACTGGAGTTTTACCGGAGTGTTTGATGAAAATGACTTATCATAAAAAACAAAGTATTTTAAATCAATACGATCCGGGAAAAGTTAAGGAGGCGAAACCATGGCATACAGCGAATTAATCAAAAATTTTAACAAGATACGTGATTACATGCGGGATTTTTATGTCTACGGTTTCAAGAGCCGGGATGATTATACGAAAAAAAGTACCAGGTCTTATGATGACGAGAAACGTCGGATAGAGAGCTGGCTTGGTAACTATATGAAGTTTCATCAGACCGCTGATGGTAAGAATGTATTTTTGTCAATTGATAGCAGAGCAACCAGACACAATCCACTTTATAAGGCATGGAAGACAAAGAGCTTTACAGATGGAGATATTACCCTTCATTTTATTGTTATGGATATTCTTTCTAATGGACAAGAACTGTCACTTGGGGATGTCGCATATCAGGTGGACGAATATCTGGCAGGGTTTGAGCATGCAAGAGTATTTGACATCTCTACGATCAGAAAAAAACTCAACGAATATGTAAAAGAAGGATTGTTGGTAAGACGGAAGAGTGGAAAGACGATGCTATACAGTCGTACAGAAGAGTTTGAAATGCCAAGTAGAGATGTTTTGGATTTTTTTTCAGAAACCGCACCATGTGGTGTGATAGGATCATTTTTGGAAGATAAAACAAATAATATTGCTGATCATTTTGTATTCAAACATCATTACATAACCAGTGCAATGGACAGTGAGGCTTTGTACATGATACTGAAAGCAATTCATGAAAAAAGAAATATAACAGTTGAGATGATTAATCGTAAAAAAGATCGCATTACGGAAACGAATGTTGTTCCGCTTCGAGTGATGATCAGTGTACAGAGTGGGAGACAGTATATGATGGCCTATACCCCATATTTTAAACGAATAACAGCGTATCGTCTTGATAATATTGTCACTGTTAAAATTGGAGAGATTGCAGATCGGTTTGATGAATTAAGAGATAAACTGAGTGAAATGCAGCAACATACGTGGGGAGTTGCTACAGACAGTAGATCTGGAAATCGGATGGAACATATTGAATTTACAGTTCAATATGATGATGGAGAACAGCATATACCAAAGCGATTAGAGAGGGAGAAACGAATCGGTCGGTTGGAGTACATGGATGAGCATACATGTCGATTTTCTGCTGATGTTTATGATGCAAGCGAATTGATTCCATGGATACGTACATTTATTTGTCGAATTACAGATATTTCAATTTCCAATAAGGCTTTGGAAAAACAGTTTAAAGAAGACTTGCAGGCGATGTATGAAATGTATGGATTGAAAGGGGAGGAATGAGTATGCTGTTTCATGAAATTTACAGTACATATTTCCAAACTGTTGCAAAAATCTTGGCAGAAGCGGTAGAGCATCCGCTTACGAATGGAGAAATCAACGCAATCATTCAGGATTATGCATTTGAAGAAAGCACATTGAATATTCCGGAGTCTTTGGGAATGACACATTGGCAATTATTGAAAGAAGATGGAACAACTATTCTCAGAAAGAAGCCAACGATGCCACTCACAATTTTGCAGAAACGCTGGATTAATGCAATCGCATTAGATCCGAGAATACGTTTGTTTACGGACCGGCCAATCGTATTCTCAGATGTCGAACCATTATTTCTTCCAGAAGATATTTATGTATTTGACAAGTATTCAGATGGCGATCCGTATGAGAATCCAGAATATATTCGGAACTTTCGGTTGATATTGGATGCGATTAAGCATAAGTACCAGATACAAATCAGTATTACAAATCGTCATGGAAAACAAATAACAACTAGAACGATTCCAGAATATCTGGAATATTCCGAGAAAGACGATAAATTCCGGTTAATTGGAACAGGAAGCAAACTGGGAAATACGATCAATCTTGGCAGAATTAGTTCTTGTGAAAAGTATGAGAATCAACAAGGTGGAAAAGTTGGGAAAAGCAATCAGCCGCGACCACGTAAAGTGATATTTGAACTGATTGATGAGCGTAATGCGTTGGAACGTGTTCTGATGCACTTCGCACATTTAGAAAAACAAGTCGAGAAAATAGATGAGCGAAAGTATCAGGTTACGTTGTACTATGACAAAGAGGACGAAACAGAGATTTTAATTCGTGTTCTTTCGTTTGGACCAATGCTTCATGTTGTAAAGCCTGTGGCATTTATTAATTTAATAAAGGACAGATTGTCAGATCAAAAAAGTTGTGGGCTGTAAAAGTTCGCAACTTTTTTTCCATGATAAAAAGAATCAGAAGAGATAAACTTGGATTATGAGAAAGGATGTGAATGATATGTTTGAAATAAATGGAAGAGTTACAACAGCGATTTGCTATGCAAAGGTGATTGAAGATGAAGCAATCGAGCAGATCAGAAGAATGTGTGATTATGATCTGACAAGGGGAAGTAAGGTGCGGATTATGCCGGATGTCCATGCCGGAAAAGGTTGTACAATTGGGACGACCATGACAATCACAGATAAGATTTGCCCTAATATCGTAGGAGTCGATATAGGCTGTGGAATGTATACTGTAAAGCTGCAGGATCAGGTAATAGATTTTGAAAAAATAGATGAAGCATGTCATTATATCCCTTCGGGAATGAATGTATGGGAAGGAAGAATGGAGCGTTTTGATTTAACGCAGCTTAAGTGTTATCGATCTTTGAAAGATGCAAAGAGATTGGAAAGATCACTTGGAACACTGGGAGGGGGAAACCACTTTATCGAGGTTGATCGGGCAAAGGATGGTACATATTATCTGGTCATTCATTCAGGAAGCAGGAATTTAGGAAAACAGGTAGCTGAGATTTACCAACAGTTGGCGATTGATTTACATGCGGGAAAAGAAGAGTATTTTAAAAAACGAGATGAGATTATTCGTACTTACAAAGAGCAGGGGAGAAGGGCAGAAATCCAGGAGGCATTGAAGCACTTAAAAAAGAATTATGAAATCCAGGAGTTGGATGCTCCCAACGATATCTGCTGGCTTTACGGGTCATTTATGGATGATTATCTGCATGATGTTGAAATTTGCCAACGCTTTGCAAGAAGGAGTAGAGAGCGCATGGCGGAAATTATTATTGAAAGAACCAAAATGACGCGAACAGAAGCTTTTCACACCATTCATAATTATATAGATGTCAATGAGATGATTCTTAGAAAAGGCGCCATTGCCGCACATTCTGGTGAAAAAGTATTGATTCCGATTAATATGAGAGATGGTTCCGTTCTTGCAGTTGGCAAAGGAAATGTGGAATGGAATAATTCAGCACCACATGGAGCTGGTAGAATCATGTCCAGAACAAAAGCAAAACAGTCCATTGATTTAGAGGAATACAAAGCATCCATGCAAGGTATTTATTCTACATCAGTGAATGCAGATACATTAGATGAGGCACCAATGGCATATAAATCGCTTGCGGATATCATTGATGTGATCAGAGATTCTGTAGAGATTATTGATATTATGAAACCAGTATATAATTTCAAAGCCTCTGATAGTGAGGTGCCTTGGAAAAAGAGAGGTGACACAAATGAAAGAAAAGATACAGGAGCAGCTTCGGAGAATTGAAGAAGCTGAAAATATAAAAATACTTTTGGCTGTTGAATCGGGAAGCCGCGCTTGGGGATTTGCATCTCCAGATAGTGACTATGATGTGCGGTTTATTTATATCAGAAGGTTAGAGGATTATCTGCGACTGGATGCAATTAGAGATGTGATTGAACTACCAATTGATGATGTTTTGGACATCAACGGATGGGATTTGCAAAAGACATTAAGATTATTGTATAAGTCAAATCCAACATTATTTGAGTGGTTTTCTTCATCAATTGTTTATCAGAAAACAGAATTTGCCGACGAGTTTCGTGATTTGATGATGCATTATTTTTCATCAAAGAAGACGTTGTATCATTATATTAGTATGGCGGAAGGAAATTATCGGGAATATCTGAAAGGTGAGATCGTCAGAGCAAAGAAATATTTCTATGTCTTACGTCCGGTACTGGCATGCAGATGGATCTTGGACCGAGGTACGCCTCCACCTATGTTGTTTTCGGAGTTGGTAAAAGAAGAACTGCCGGTAGAATTAATCAATCCAGTGAATCAATTGCTGGAATTAAAGATGAACTCATCCGAAGTAAAATTGATTAAAAGAATTACGGAAATAAATGAATATCTGGATGAAAGTATTCCGAGTATCAAAAGTGCAGTGAGATTACTGGATGATAGTCATACACCAGATTGGAGTGAGTTGAATCAATTGTTTTTGCGAGAACTAATGAAGTAGACGTAGATTTTATATGGAAAATCAGTGGAGTTTATGTGTTAAGGCTACCGTAATTGTGGAGTAGCGGGGGAGTGGATTATCATGCCAATTATTATGCCTATTAAGGATTTATGCAATACAGCCGAGATTTCAAATAATGCACACAAGGAACAGGAGTTTTACTAGGGTGTTTGATGAGTGAAATAAAAAACGTCATATCATGTGGCGTTTTTTATTATATAATACAGAAAATGAGAAGATTTGGTCAAAGTTTGTCTAAATTTTTTTATAATCCAGATATACAAACAGTGATAAAGATTCAAAATAGGGAGGCACACATGATTACAAACGAAACGAGAACATCAATTAAAAAAATTTATGGGATGCTTTGGGACGTGTTGGCGTTATATGAAAGAACGGAAATGTATAATGAGCTTCCGGAAGATGAAGAGAAAACAGAACTTGACATTTGGGATTTTATGGGGGACAAATTGTTGGCTGTTCGGAAAGAGTCCATGACAGCGTTTCTTGGAAAGGAAGAACTTTGCAGCAAGATGGAGCAGGTGATAGTATTATTTGGCACGGATAAATAGGCAATTCGTTTTAGATTGATTATAGAATTTGAAAAAAATAATGTATAGAGGGTGAAAGATTGATATAATAAGAGAAAAAGAAATTGGAAGTCAATAATAGCAATTATACGAGGAGAATTAGTGATGAAAATAGAATTTGGAGTACAGGAATATTTTAATGAATTAAAGTTAATGGATGCACAGTATGGACAGGAAGAGGAATTATATCCATGGATTTACATGCTGTTAAAGATGGCAGAGTGTAGAAAAAAAGGGATACTCAAGGAATGGTATCAAGAAGTATCTATACGAGATGTACATAGAGCAGAAAAATCGCAAACAGATAAGGAAATAAAATTAAAATTATTAGAAAAAAGAGGAGTTCCAGATATTGTAATTTTAAATATGAAAAAATATTCTTTTAAAAACCAAT
>NZ_QTZH01000055.1:0-15048 GCF_003462585.1 Ruminococcus sp. OM04-4AA
AGAAAGCATATATTTTTCATATATTTTTTTATTCTCACGAATCAATATATATTATTTCGTGCATTGCACCCTATATTCCTACATGATATCAAATATATAATTGGAGGTTTCACATGGATTTAAAACAATTGGAATATTTTGTCACAGTAATAAATGAAGGAACTATTTCCTCAGCCGCGCGAAAATTAAATCTCTCCCAGCCGCCATTAAGTGCACAAATGAAATCTCTTGAACAGGAAATCGGTTCTCAACTCTTTTTCCGCGGACCTCGTCAGATTGAATTAACAGAAGCCGGGCGTATTCTTTATGAGCGTTCCAAGGATATTTTAGATCTTTCTTCGCGTACTTTACAGGAACTTTCTGACTATCGTGAAGGAAAATCCGGCGTACTTCGAATTGGTATTGTTTCCTCTGCTCATGATCTGATGGCACAGCGCGCTTTTCGTCCATTTCATGAGCAATTTCCTGAAATTCGTTTTGAATTATATGAAAATGACACTTATCGTGTCATCAAACAACTACAATCCAAAGTTCTGGATCTTGCAATTGTACGTACCCCTTTCCAATCAGATAATTTAACCTGTTACACTTTGGTTAAAGAGCACTTGCTTGCTGTCGGAAATAAAAAATATTTTTCTTCCGATACTTCTTATAATACAAAACATACGCTTTCCACGGATAGAAAAATAGCTACCGCTGAACCCGACCAAAATGTAACAATCTCTCTTAAAGAGTTAGCAGAACATCCCCTGATTGTCTACCATCGCTGGCTTCCTGTTTTAGACCAACATTTTGAAACACTTAAACTGCAGCCAAACTATTTATGTATCAACCATGATTCCCGTACAGGAACTGCATGGGCGAAAGCCGGAATGGGAATTGCAATTCTCCCTGCGTCAGCTGCTGAATCACTCACATCCAAAAATATCATTAAAAAATTGATCACCGATCCGGTCATCACCTCTGATATCTGTATTCTCCATCATCCTGACGGTTATCTTTCAAAAATCGGAACATCTTTTCTTATGCACATGATGAATTATTTTGGAATTTCTCACTGATTGCTACGCACAAAAAGAGTCTGGCAAATACCAGACTCTCTTAAATCATTCTTATTATAGACTATCTATCCAACCCGATTCTTTCTACCTGTCTTCCGATACGCATTGCTTTGGCATATGCCATGAGACGTTCTTCATTCTTCTTAGCGTATCTTCTGTAGTTCTCAATAACAAGTTCAAAGATATCTTTATCAATGTCTTCACGGAAACGAATGCAATCGCACACGCTTCTGTCAATTCCATATACATTGTAAGAACCGTACTTTGTATCAAACACATGCTTCTCATCCTCAAAAGCCTGCTCTGAGAAGTAATGTCTGCTGACTTCAAAATTCATCTTCATCTTGTGACGGTCACTTCTTCTTGTTGCAATCGAAAGGATCTCCGGCTCTTTATCGATCAGACCCATGTAATAACATGCACTGTCTGCGCAGATTACCGCTTTTCTATTTACTCGCGCCACTTCCACTGCTTTATAATCTTCCGGTTTGGAAAACTTTGGACTAATGATCCAATAATGTCCATGTGCTACCTTTTCAAGCTTTCCTTCTGCTGTCAACAGACCAATCTGACGATTTGTAAGTCCTTCCTTCATCAAATCTTCTGTATCAATATAACCTTTGTATTTGTCTGCAATATGTTTCACTTTGTCATAGATAATCTGACGCATAATTCTTTTCCTCGCTTAACTCGTGTATTACTAGAAACTGTAAGAAATGTTTACGGGCTGCTGTGAGCAGCAACACCTGTGATTCTTTTAAGTCTCTCGTATTGTATCATCTATCAAAGCGGTTGACAATAGGTAAGACGCTGATTTTTCAGTCCGATAGCTCTATCTCTTTTATTAAAAATTCATTCCCACGAAGCAGATAGGTATTTTCACTTCCACAGTACGGACAGATTTTCCCATGTTCTACCGTTGGATATTCTTTCTGGCATTCCTCACAAAATGTTACTGCTTCTATCTGCTCGATTTTCAGTTCGGCTTCTTCCATAAGCGGTTCTTTCTTCTTCGCCCAATTCCAGCAATCAGTCAGATAATCATGTAGAATTCCTGACACTTCCCCAATCTCCAGTGTCACGGAAGAAACTTTCTCCACATGATTTTTTTCCGCAACCTTCTTTACATCTTTTACAACATAAAAGACAACACCTAATTCGTGCATTTTCCTTCCTCTCAATTTATATTTTTTCAACTATATCCTGAAGCAATCCAATCAACTCTTTTGCGTTCACAGGTTTAAAGATACACTCATTCATACCTGCCAACTCACACTGATGTATACTTTCGGTAGACGCTTGTGCTGTCATTGCCAAAATCGGAATCTCAGCTGAATCTGCCCTTTTGTCTGCCATGGATCGGATCTTTCGTGACGCCTCTTTTCCATCCATCTCCGGCATCATGATATCCATAAGAACAGCATCATATTCTCTCAGACCCGACTGTTTAAATAGTTCCACAGCTTCCTGTCCATTCCATGCCTTTATCACCTGTGCACCAGCTTCTTCCAGATAAAACTCTGCAATCTCCATATTGATCTCATTATCTTCAGCAAGAAGAATATGATATCCTCTGAGTGGTTTATCTTCTTTCAGATCCTGTTTTGTTCCCTGTACACATTCTCCACTCTGACTTTCCTTTTCCGGCTGAACTACTGGAAAACTCAAATAAAAACGAAACTCCGTTCCAACGCCGGGCGTACTGCTCACCTGGATTGTTCCGCCCATCTTTTCGACCAGTCCTTTTACAATTGACATTCCCAGCCCCGTTCCTCTGTACTGCGTTCTTGCATCATTTATTTCCTGTGTAAAAGGCTTAAACAATTCTTCTTTTATATATTCTTTGCTCATCCCTACACCTGTATCCGTAATACGAAATTCGAATGCCGCACACATCCCATCAAAAGAGAGTTCTTTTACATAAGTGTCTATCCTTCCTCCACGCTTATTATATTTGATTGCATTACTGAACAGATTCAGCATAATTCTTCTGATCTGCAGCGTATCTCCGATCAGCGTCGTATGATCCATCTTTTCCCGATGGCTTTCATAGCTGATTTCCATCGCTTCTACCTGTGCACTGACCACAACTTCTACCTGATCTATCAACGCATTCAAATCAAACGTATCATTCTGCAATTCTAAATGTCCTGACTCGATTTTACTCATATCAAGTACATCATTGACCAGTTCACTCAAATGTTGGACAGACAGATCGATTTTATCAACACACTCTTCTATCTTTTCCTGATCTTTATAATTCTTACGAATCATCTGGATCATTCCGAGAACGCCATTGATCGGTGTACGGATATCATGACTCATCCGGTTCATGAATTCTGTCTTCGCACGGCTCTCGAGATCCGCTTTTTCGTATGCGACCTGCAGACGTTCTCTTTCTCTGTCCTCCTGCTCATGGAACTCTGAAATATCCTTGAACAAAATAATTGCACTAATCATAGTACTTGTCTGCTTTGTTCTGCTTTCATAAAACATCTCCTGCGACATCAGAACTGTCTCCTGCCACCAGCGTCTGCTTCCATTACTTTGCTCTACCTGATATTCCACAGTCACCTGCTTTTCACCTGCTTTAAAACGTTCGATCAGCTGTGCCGGATTTTCTGTGATACGATAATTTTCTCTCGTCTCTTTTGTCACGAACCGCTGATAGGTCTTACAGTACGTATCATAAGGACATGGACGTTTTATGTCTGGGATCTGCCTGTTTTCCCTGTTGTGCCAAAATATCTTTTCCAATAAATTCTGTGTCAGATTTACACTCAGAATTATTTCTGCTGTATCCATCAATGCTTCTATATAGTTTCCATTTTCCAAAATGGATTGCGTCAGCTGTTCATAGAACTGTGTCAGTTGTTTTTTCTCATTTACGATCAACTCGTCCCTGTCCTGATAAACATCAAACCCAACAAGAAAATGATGCAGATTTCCATTTTCAGCAAAGTCAGGCAGTAAAAGTGTGATCCGGCCACGCAAAGCTCTGTCACCCTCTTTGTGACAATAAAAATATTCCTCTACCTGATGTTCCTCCGTCAGGGTTTCCCGGATTTCCGACAGCTGAAGTTTCTCCCAGAGTTCCCTGCGTTTCTCTTCCTCCGCCAGCTCCTGTATAATCTGCTCTACTGCACCGGAATAATTTCCATCATCTGCAAGGAAAAATTCTGAGCTTGCACGAAGAACAACATACTGATCCAGAATCGCATCACAGTACAGACAATCTGTAAAATGAAATCCTTTTTCTTTTACAGATTGTAACAGCCTTCTCCTAAGTCTCCGCTTGTCAGCTGCTTCTTTCATCTTCGCCTGATTCTTGTCTACATACATATTCTTATCCGCATATCGGAACAAGTCTTTCATATTATTTCCCGGAAAATCTGTAGACAATGCATATCCCACTGCATAGCTAAGTGGCATATCCGGGTGATTCTTTGAATAACGCTCTGTCTGTTTCCGTATCATCTGCAGACAGTCTTTCACCTGCTTATGATCCACCTGCTTTAATACTGCAATAAACTCGTCTCCTCCGTCTCTTCCGACAAAATATTTCTCCGGAAGTGCTGCCCGCAGTTGTTCTGCAAATGATCTGATATATTGATCGCCTCTTTCATGTCCCTGCCGGTTATTAATAACCCTCAGATTATTTAAATCAAACACCATTACCGCTGTTGGTTCCCTGTCCGTAAGCGGCTCCACAGATCCCAGAATCTCCTCGCACTTATTCTTATTCGGAAGTCCTGTTGCCTCATCCAGATAAACCTTCTGACGAAGCACACGGTTTTGTGCCGCGTACCGCAACGCCTTGAAAAGCTCATATCCAAACAGACACACAATTCCAATAATATCCACGACAACAATTTTCTCCAGACGATTCAATAAAGATGCCAGCTTCTGCGAATAACTTTCCGCAAGCCCTGTTGTCTCATCACAGATTGTAAAAAATGTTTCACTTTTATTTATAATCTGTGTATTTTCATATCCTTCTTCTCGAGCCTTATAGATTTCTTCCTTTAGTTGTTCAAAAAATTGTTCCTGCACTTCCATCTTATCCTGAAATGCTTTATCATCCAGACGGATAAGGTTCAGTTCATCGCTGCCATGACGTAATCCATCAATATAAGTATCGACTTTCCTGATCATTTCATCCTGCGGTTCCTTTGCATTTTCCAGTTTGATGATCTGCTGCGTCTTTCCACGCACAAGTCCGGCATAATTCACTACACGAGCCGTCCCCTGCATATCGCTGACCAATACCATAATTCCAAAGAATAATGCAATCAGGATACATGTAAGAAGCGTCATGAAAATACGCAGAATCCGTCTAAGTTTCTTCTCTTTTTCTTTCATATCTATAACCTTACATTTCTTTTTTTAATACTTTATTTAAAGATTATAACAGAATCTCCTTTGTTTTCCCATAATAAAATACATCACTAGAGGATTTTTAAAAATGGTGTAATACTTGCTATCTGTTTTGGAAAATGTGATACTATAAATTATAGTCACACTTAGTTTTCGTAACAAACGGAGGGACCCTCTATGATAAACTAGACAAAACAAATATTGGAAGAATCTCTGAAAAAATTAATGCTTCAAAAGCCGCTCGATAAGACAACCATCCACGGAAGCCTTACGCATTCAATTGAAAATTTCGCAGCACTTCCTAAAAAAGAAAATTCATAACACAAATATACTAAACCTATACTTTACAAAAAGAGGCAAATGATAACTTTTTAATCACTTGCCTCTTTTTGTAAATTGAAAATCTTCAAAAATGTCCATACTATAGCTATAACAACTATACTTCATATCTCAAAACGAGACATGAATACGTTTTCTCAGAAAGGTGGTTTTATTATGTCAAATAAGAAATCTAAACTTGGTGTAATCTCTGCAGTGGCAGCAGGAACAGGAACTGCAATTTATCTCGCACAGAAGGCAAAAAAAGAATCCGGTAATTCTATTTTTAAGAAGAGTACTATTGCCGATTCTTCCGTTCCGAATAACTATCGTAACACAGAACGTGGAAAATATGACCGCAATAGCAAAGGCATCTATTATTCCAACGGAAACTACGAAGCATTTGCACATCCGGAGAAACCGGAAGGTGTAGATCAGAAAAATGCTTACATCGTAGGAAGCGGACTTGCCTCTCTGGCAGCGGCATGTTTCCTTGTCCGTGATGCACAGATGCCTGGATGCCAGATCCACATTTTAGAAGCAATGGATATTGCCGGTGGTGCATGTGATGGAATCTATGATACTTCCCGAGGTTATGTAATGCGCGGTGGACGTGAGATGGAAAATCATTTCGAATGTCTGTGGGATCTCTTCCGCAGCATTCCATCCATCGAGACACCTGGTGTTTCTGTACTTGATGAATATTACTGGCTCAATAAGCATGACCCGAACTATTCCCTTTGCCGTGCAACTGTAAATCGTGGCAAAGACGCACATACAGACGGGAAATTCAACCTCAGTCAGAAGGGCTGTATGGAAATCATGAAACTCTTCATGACAAAAGACGAAGATCTCTACGATAAAACCATCGAAGATGTTTTTGACGAAGAAGTATTTGATTCTACTTTCTGGCTCTATTGGAGAACAATGTTTGCATTTGAAAACTGGCACAGTGCTTTGGAAATGAAATTATATTTCCAGAGATTTATCCACCATATTGCCGGACTGCCTGATTTCAGTGCATTGAAATTTACCAAATATAATCAGTATGAATCCCTCATTCTTCCGATGCAGAGATACCTCGAAGATGCCGGTGTGGACTTCCAGTTCAATACAGAAGTCACAAATGTTGTATTCAAATTCGAAGGAGACAAAAAGATTGCATCTGCAATTGAATGTAAAGTAAACGGACAGGAAAGAGGTATCGTCCTGACAGAAAACGACCTCGTATTTGTCACAAACGGAAGCTGTACAGAGGGAACCATTTACGGAGATCAGAACCATGCACCAAACGGGGATGCCGAAGTCCGTACAAGCGGTGTATGGAACCTTTGGAAAAACATTGCCCGTCAGGATCCATCCTTCGGACATCCGGAAAAATTCTGTTCCGACATTTCCAAGACAAACTGGGAATCTGCAACAGTTACAACTCTGGATGACAAGATCATTCCTTATATCACAGACATTTGCAAACGTGACCCTCGCACCGGAAATGTTGTAACCGGCGGTATCGTCAGCTGCCAGGATTCCAGCTGGCTGTTAAGCTGGACGATCAATCGTCAGGGACAGTTCAAAGACCAGGATAAAGATAAGGTATGTGTCTGGGTTTATGGATTATTTACTGATGTGCCTGGTGACTATATCAAGAAGCCTATGAAAGACTGTACCGGAAAAGAAATCACAGCAGAATGGCTCTATCACCTTGGTGTTCCGGAAGATCAGATCATGGATCTGGCAGAAAACAGTGCAATCTGTGTACCGACAATGATGCCTTACATCACAGCATTCTTCATGCCACGTACAAAAGGTGACCGCCCGGATGTTATTCCGGATGGATGTGTCAACTTCGCTTTCCTCGGACAGTTTGCTGAAACTCCAAGAGATACTGTTTTCACAACAGAGTATTCTGTACGTACTGCTATGGAAGCTGTTTATGGACTTCTCAAAGTAGACCGTGGTGTGCCTGAAGTATGGGGAAGTGTTTATGATATCCGCGAGCTTCTCGACAGCTCTGTAAAACTTATGGACGGAAAATCTCCACTTGAGATCCAGCTGCCTGGACCGCTGAACGCACTGAAGAAACCTCTTCTGAAACTCGTAAAAGGAAATGTGATTGAAAAGGTACTGCGTGATCACAATGTACTGAAGGACGGAATGTAAAAAAGAACACTTGTTCTTTTCTCTGAAATATGCTATTCTATTTCTACCTGATCACGTAAGAAGAATGCCTCCCGGCATTCTTCTTACTTAAATGATTTGATACAAGGGTCAAAAGGTCATGCGTTTCTTGCTTGCATGAAAAAGCATGACTTATTGACCCGCAAAACACCGAAAAGTAGCCATTTTTCGTAGAAAAATGAGCGGATTTGAGTGTTTTAGGATTGCGAGAGCATGAAATGCGAAGCAATCCGTGTATCATAGGGGTCAAAATACCTTTTGACCCCAACATCATGATTTCAGACAGCATATAGGAGAAGCAGCAACACATGGATGGATATCAGTTCGAAGAACAGTGTGCGATCATACTAAAAAGAAAACATTTTTCAAAAATAGAAGTTACTAAAAGTTCTGGGGATCAAGGCGTTGACATCATTGCCTATAAACACAGAAAAAAATATGGGATACAGTGTAAATATTACACGTATCCCGTTGGTAACAAAGCGGTCCAGGAAGCTTATGCCGGTGCGAATTTTTATGACTGTGACAAGGTCATCGTAATGACAAACACAACATTCACCCGTTCCGCGATTGAACTTGCTGAAAAACTGGATGTAGAATTGTGGCCGGATTGCCCGGTCACACCTTTTTACAGTTTATTGTTCAAGATCATGGAATTATTGAACCTGCTTCTTTTCCTTTACGCGATCCTGACACTTTTTTCTGCAAAATATGATTTTATTCATTTGCCGGTTTCACTTGATACGATATCGCTGGTGGCACTCCTGACAGCCTCTGCTTTAGGAATCTTCGGCTGGAAGTATCTCCTTTGTAATCTGATTACCGCCGGAGCTTTCCTCTTCCTTGCATTCCATGTTGCGCTTTCACCTGTATCTCTGGCAACAGATTATACATACACACAACTGCTCTCCTTAATTCCTGCAGTTGTATACATGCTTCATGCCGGGTGGCTGAAATTAAAGAAGATGAAAAAATAAAAGCTTATTCAAACCAGATTTCCAGATTCGTAGACGATACACTGGTTACTCCTGCCTTAAGAAGTGCCATTACATCTTCCTTCTCCCGGATCATTCCTCCGGCGATCACAGGTACCGGAAGATCTTTACAGATATTTCCGATCACCTTCGGTATCATTCCCGGAAGAACCTCTACCACATCCGGCTTTGCTGCCGTTACCTGTGTTCTCACATTTTCATAAGCCATAGAATCAATCAAAAATACGCGCAATACCGTGAGCATTCCAAGTTCCTTCGCTCGATGAATGATCGTCGGTTTTGTAGAGATCACACCGTCTGCTTCTGTATATTTTTTGATAAAATCTGCAGCGATATTCTTCGATGCCAGTCCATGGATCAAGTCTAGATGTACTACCGCCAGTTTCCCTGCAGCTTTCACTTTAGATACGATCTCTGGAATCGTACAAACATCTCCATATAAAATAAATACAACCTGGCTTTCACTTTTCAGACAGGCTTCTACCCCTTCGTCATCTTTTACCGCTGCGATTACAGGGGATACCTCCAACGCATCCAGAAATTTATAATTCATTTCAATTCTCCTTTGTTCCACCAAGATCAAATGAATGCCAGACACAGAAACTGTGAACAACAGTACTTGTATCTGGCATCTGTTTCATAAATTATACTATATCCCCTTCACAATCGTCTAGTGTACTGCATCCACATTTCCGGCAGCTACGATATTTACACCTGTACCTGCCACATTTTCCAACACAATATCTCCAATGTGAACCGGAGCTTTGATCGTTACGCCGCGAAGCGCTGCGATACAGTCAAAAATCTTATCTTTTGAAATGTCATGCTCTGTCTTCACATTAATCATTGGTACTTTTCCGTCTGCGACACGAACTGTAGTAGTTACAATACGGGTTGGATCTGTTACTTCTTTTCTTGCATACGCATCTCCGCGCGGACAAGTATTTCCTGTAACAGAAACAACTTTTCCGTCTTCCATTTTCACAACGATCGGACATCCCATCGGGCATCCGATACAGATTAATTCTCTCTCATTCATTGCTTATGCCTCCTCGATCCGAATCGTAATCTTCTTTGTCTCCGGATATTCTTCCAGTTTGTTTTTCTTTAAAATCACCTGCTCCATCTCACCCGGTGCCATTACCTGACGCTTCTTCTTACTGATCAGCTGATCATCAAAATACACTACGATCGCTTTATTTTTGAATACATCTCCAACACGGAAACGAACTGTCAGGTTTTCTTCCATTTCTGAAGGTCTTACAAAGGATGGCACGGTATAGCGCACTCCGCCTTCCGGAGAAATCGGAAGCATTACAGCCTGCGCGTCTTTTTCTCCTGCTTTAATATAAACGGCTGCATTCTTTCCAGCTGCCGCTGCTTCCTGAGATACAAAGTCCACCAAATCGTGTACGTGAAGTACATTTCCGCAGGCAAAGATACCTGCCACGCTTGTCTCGAGAGAGTCATTAACGACTGGGCCTGAAGTAACCTGTGAAAGTTCTACTCCTGCGCTTTTTGAAAGTTCATTTTCCGGAAGAAGTCCGCAGGAAAGAAGTAATGTATCACAAGTATATCTTTCTTCTGTTCCCGGAATCGGCTTGCGGTCCGGTCCGACTTCTGCGATCGTCACAGCTTCCACACGATTTTTTCCTTCTATATCAATCACTGTATGACTCAGCTTCAGCGGAATATCAAAATCATCCAGGCACTGTACAATATTTCTTTTCAATCCACCGGAATAAGGCATCAGCTCCGCAACTACCTTGACCTTTGCCCCTTCGAGCGTCATACGTCTCGCCATGATCAGACCAATATCACCTGATCCAAGGATCACAACTTCTTTTCCCGGCATAAGTCCTTCCATATTTACAAGATGCTGTGCCGTTCCGGCAGAATAAATTCCAGCCGGACGATATCCAGGAATGTTCAGCGCACCTCTGGAACGTTCTCTGCATCCCATCGCCAGGATAATCGCCTTTGCCTGAAGAAGCAAAATTCCATCCTCACGGTTTGTAGCTGTTACTACCTTTTCCGGAGAAATATCCATGACCATTGTATTTAATTTATATTCAATACCACGTTCTTCTACCTGCTCAATAAAACGTGCTGCATACTCAGGTCCTGTCAGTTCTTCCTTAAATGTATGCAGACCGAATCCATTATGAATACACTGCTGCAAAATGCCTCCGAGACTTTTATCTCTTTCTAAAATCATAATATTATCTATCCCATTATCTTTCGCTGCGACTGCTGCCGCAAGTCCTGCTGGACCTCCGCCGATTATGATCAAATCATATGTTTTCATTTTACTCATCCCCCAGTTCTTTATTTTCACCTACGATAAATTCCGATCCAACGCCGTTTTTTCCAATTTGATCAACCGGCATCGGGACTTCTCTTTCCAAAATCTCCATAACCTTTGGGGAACAGAATCCTGACTGGCAACGCCCCATGCCTGCTCTTGTCCGGCGCTTCACTCCATCCAGAGAACGTGCGCCGAGTGGACGGTGAATTGCATCCAGGATTTCTCCTTCTGTGATCATCTCACAGCGGCAGATAATATTTCCATAAGCCGGGTTTTCTTTGATCAGCTGATTTCTCTCTTCCAGAGAAAGCGTATCCGGATCTAAAATCCCATGTCTCACCGGATTAAAATCAGACTTTTCTTCTGCATTCAAAAGGTCTCTTACAAGTTCTGCAACCGTAACACCGATTGCCGGTGCTGAAGAAAGTCCCGGAGATTCAATGCCTGCTACATTGATCAGTCCTTTTACATCCGCTGATTCACCAATTACAAAGTCATCTCCATCCTCGTGTGCACGAAGACCTGCAAAGGAAGTAATCACCTGACGAAGCGGAACATTCTTAACGCTATGAGAGGAAACTCTTGCGATCTGATCCAGACCATCCATTGTCGTGTTTACAGCACCTTTATCTTCTACATTTACTGCTGTAGGACCTACAAGCAGATTGCCGTGAACTGTCGGTGTGACCAGTACTCCCTTTCCCATTTTCGACGGAAGCTGGAAGATTGTACTCTTCACATAATCTCCAACTGTCTTATCCAAAAGCATGTATTCCCCTTTACGGGTTGTAATATGGAGCTTTCTGTCTGAAAGCTGATTATTGATCTCATCAGCATAAACTCCTGTTGCATTAATAATAAGTTTTGTCTCGATTGTCTCATCAACACAGGTATCTGCGTGATGAACCTGAACTCTAAATCCTTCTCCTGTCTTTTCCAGTTTTTCAACTTTGGTATTCAGGAAAAACCGAACACCGTTCTCGTATGCATTTTCCGCATATCCCATTGTCATATGGAATGGACAAACGATTCCTCCGGTTGGAGCCCACAGTGCACATGTCACATCATCTGCCAGGTTCGGCTCTTTCTTGATCAGAGCCTCTTTGTCCAAAATCTGAAGTCCAGGAACTCCATTTTTCTTACCTCTCTCCATTAAAACCTGAAGTCCTTCCGGATCCTGCTCTTTCGTACATACGACCAAAGAGCCGTTTCTCTTAAATGGAATGTCAAGCTCTTCTGCGATTCTGTCCATCATCGCATTTCCCATCACATTTAACTTTGCCTTCATCGTTCCTGGAACTGCATCAAATCCCGCATGGATGATCGCACTGTTTGCCTTGGATGTCTCATTACAGACATCCTCTTCCTTTTCAATCACACACGTATTCAACTTATATCTGGAAACCTCTCTGGCAATCGCGCTGCCTGTCACTCCTGCACCAATAATAACAACATCAAACATATCCATTCCTCTCCTTTATCACACAAAAAAAGCAAGGCAAATAAAACGACTGCCTGTCGTTTCATCTACCTTGCTCAAATCTCTGGTATCTAATATTCGTCTTTTCTTTATTCTAGCACATTTTTCAGAAGAATCAATCCCAAATATACTCAGAGTTACCTATGAACATCAGTATAGTTACTGTTCACACGATGGGGCGAGATGCATTCAAGCCAAAACATGCATCCTCCGTGCAATCAGCGGAGTGATTGACACGGGAGTGAACAGTAACACTGGTTATGTTATTTCAGATGATCATATAAAAATCATAATTGACATTCAAAAATATGTAGTATATAATCGTTTTGTTCATCGGAGGGTGATTTGTTCGATCAGAAACAATAGCTGGATAAGATGGCAGACTGAAATGTCCGCTTTCTTATTCAGCTTTTTTGTTATCTGCCTGATTCGACTGAATTTTCAACAAAATCAATTATACAAGGAGGAATTTCAGTACATGGAAAAAAACACATCATTTACCGAAGGAAAAATCATGCAGCCGTTACTTCTGTTTGCAGTTCCTGTATTGCTGGCACTCTTTCTACAGGCTATGTACGGTGCAGTAGATTTGCTTATTGTTGGTAAGTTTGCATCTTCTGCTGATGTATCTGCGGTATCTACCGGTTCACAGATCATGACCACACCGTATCATAATTCACCGGCTTATAAAATGCTTTTTCTCTGCTTTCATGGTCCATCGGCCGATTTCCCAGCAGCCACATGGTCTTCGCTGCAACCGCCTCCGGTGTCATATCGTAAGACTCCAGTACATTGCACAGTTTTTTCATTTCATGTCCAACTTCATAAACCGTCATATCACTTCCCTCATGGGCAACCTGCGTGCACAGGACGATCATTTTTTCCGGATATTTCTGACAAAGTTCATAAAACATATCCTTGATACTGGACGGAATCCCACCGACGCCAAAACTCTCCACGATAAT
The DNA here is from genome assembly GCF_003462585.1 of Ruminococcus sp. OM04-4AA. Lineage (NCBI taxonomy): Bacteria > Bacillati > Bacillota > Clostridia > Eubacteriales > Oscillospiraceae > Ruminococcus > Ruminococcus sp. OM04-4AA. The sequence goes on from NZ_QTZH01000055.1 coordinate 13,683, forward strand.
CGCATCGTAATGTTCGAAAATTACCGGAAGAAGCACCGGCTGAATACCAGGGATTAATTTTAATAAGAAAACACTATCACTTAACTTCTCATAAAACCGCACCGGTTTTTCATATGGCAGCATCGGCAGATACCGCAGAATCCGGCGATCCTGTATCACAGCTAGATACGGAAAATCAATACTGGAAAACGCGTTATAGCTCTTGGTCCGCACTTTTTTTGCTCGTGTTCCCGCGATCACCTTTCCGTCAAACACGATCTGTACCCCCTGGGAAGCATCGTCACAGGCATAGTAAAAGCTGTCCGAAAGATTTGTTTTGGCATCGGTAATATCCAGATTAATCGGACGCTGTGCACCGGTGATGACAATGGGCTTCGGCGAATTCTGAATCATATAGGAAAGTGCAGCCGCCGTATAGGCCATCGTATCGGTGCCATGCGCTATGATAAATCCATCAAATGCATCATAATGTTCCCGTATAACCTTTACCAGCATGCTCCAGTTTTCCGGCACTACATTGGAGCTGTCCAGATTAAAGGGCTGCACGGCTGTAATCTCACAAATCTTCTCCACCTCCGGGATATAAGATATCAATTCTTCCGGCGTGATCTGCGGAGTCAGACCATTTTCTGTTTTTTTCGATGCAATCGTACCACCGGTTGCAACAAATAAGATTTTCTTCATTGTTTTCCACTCCTTATTTCTGTATAATCATCACTATAAACAATTCCCCTGATTAACTGTTATACTCTTTATTTTTCTTGCTTTATTTGCACATAATTCTTATAATAACCATAGGTTACACTTATACTTTACAATATCATAACCAATGGTTATGATCAAGAGGTGATCACAGTGAAATTTCGTCCTGACCGTTTAATTCAATTAAGAACATCTATGAATATCAGCAAAGCCGAGGCCGCCCGCCAACTTAATATTTCCGCCATGACCTACGGCCGCTATGAAAAAGGAGAACGCGAACCCTCTTATCCGTCAGTATCTTATATTGCTCAGATTTTTCATTGCAATATTGACTTTTTATATGGAACTTCAGATGTCATGAATTGTGATTATATCGTTATTTCACGTTCCGAATCTCCGGAGTTATATTCTCTGATAGAAACTCTTCAGCAAAATCACGACATAAAAGACCGGATCCTGGCTTATGCACGAGAACTGAACCGCAAAGAAAAAAGGGGATAAAAAAACAGTTTGTTTTATATCAAAAACTTACTAAATTTCTGATTATCTTTTCACAAGTTGGTAAATGCCGATATATCCCGTATTTTAGGGCTTTATCGGTATTTTCTTTTTGGAAGATACCTTGCATAAGCTGGCATTTACCAGCATGAAAATGCAACCAAAA